>JAITNP010000217.1 GCA_031290455.1 Treponema sp.
ATTAAATAGAGCCTTGTTTTTCATTCCAATTTCTCCTTGTTCTGAATAAAATTATAATAACCTCATGCTATTACCGTAATTAATACCACATTAAGTGATAATATTCAAGGTCACTGAGCCGATTAGCAGGATAAACCCATAGAAATCAAACACAAAAAATTCAAACAAGTCTTCTTTTCATATTGTAACTCCTTGACTCATTACCTGTATCCACCTTCAGGATAGAGGTTAGTATTTTGTGCGTATACTACGGGTATATCGCACAGTGTAACTGTTCCACTACGCGGTCCAGATTTCACCCCAAGAAACTCATAAGCCGTCCAAAAAGACGTTATGCAGTATATACAGTTGAATAGTGAGAAAAACCAATAGAGAAAAAAAAGTATGGTTGACCAAAAAAGGAGATTTGATGCCCCGCAGTCTAAATTTCCGTTACGTTTCGACGATACACCGGTAATGCTATCGGGGCAAATGATCAAAAAATCCAGCGTTATAGTACTGCTATAGTAGGCTTTTCTCATTTTCGGATAACTGGGGGGGGGTAATGCCATTGTATTATAAGAGATTACATACATCTTTTAGTCAACCCATCAACCATATTACTGCTCTCCACACGATATCATACCGTATCCTCAGAATCAGCGGCTTCGGCCCTCCATAAAATATAAAGCTATCTATGATAACTCTGGTTACTCAACCTTATAATACTATGTATAGCACATTTGTTTTTATCTGTCCAGAGGAAATACGCGAAAATTAAGAAAAAAGAAAAAATATGATCCGGTTTCAAGCAGAGGAAGGGCCGCCAAAAGAACCATAGGGCTTTACGGGACGGTGTTTTCTGTCCATACTGATACCATGACTAGTCAGACAGAGAGATGACGCCCTCATCACCGGTTTGGTGGTTCCCCGGTTCTTGCGGTATGTCCGTTATTGGACCACCATTGTTACAATCGTCCATTTAGCGATATAACCAACCCGCGCCTGTTTTTTGAGGCAAGCATCATTCGGGCGACTGAATCGTTACACCGATTCATCATATACTAAATCGAGGTTCTGGTGCGCAAAAAAAGTGTCTGGCACCGTTTTAGTTGTTCATCATGTTGCGATAGCCCAGCACCCGCGGATACCAGTACCGGTCTTCTTTAAAGGCGGTGAACTGGACGCCTGCCTTTGCCCGTGGCCGTGAAACAGCATGAAGCAGTTTGTTCGGCTCCACATAGATCGCGACATGAGTTACCGCTTTCTTCCCGTCCCTATCGTCCGTATCAAAGTAGACAACATCGCCCACGCACAACTGATCGGGGGGAACTTCCATACCAACTAAGGCAATGTCTTTTGATGAACGGGGCAGTTTGATGGACGCCCCTTTCAGAAACGCATAGGAGAGAAAGCCGGCACAATCAAACTCCATGGTCCCAGGCGATTGTTTGCCATAGACATACTTCGCGCCCAGATATTGCTGGGCCGCGTCAATAACGCTCTGACGCAACGCAAGCTCCTCCGGTGTTGGTTTGGAAGGCACGGTTTCACAGAAAACATCCTGCGCCGGTAATACAGTCACACAACTGATGCAGGTCATGGCGAATACCAGCGCCATCTTGAGTATTCCCGCTTGTAAGTGTTTGTTCATAAAACCTCCTGTTTGTGGTAGTTTTTCGAAAGTGATCTTGTTTTTGCCCTCTTCGGGATCAACCGGTTCCTCCTATCATTCGGCAATTTAGTTGATTTTACCGTATCACAGGTTTTCTACCGGTTCATCTTTATCGATCTTTATACTTTCAATAGATGACGCTGATGGTATTTCCTGCTTCTTATCAGATAAATACTTCAGCCATTGCGTTAATGCCGATTGTGCCATATAAACAGCATTTTCAAGTAATTTATACACCCAGGTAAATCTGGATAAGTAATCGTATAACTTCCGTCGTCATTTTTATGAAAAACTGCCGGAAAAATATATTCCATAGTCTCTCTCCTTAACCGTTTATAACGGTGGTTGAGCTTGTCGCGCTTCGACAAGCTCAATCACCGAAGCGTTTTGGAACAGCCTCCATTATCATATAAGTATGCCCTAGATGCTAGTATTATTGTATATTAATTGATATTTTTCTGTCAATAAATTTCGGCTCATTTTCTAAAAAATAAGAAAAATTCTGGCCTGCTTTGCGCCTTTTGCGGTAAATTCTTCAGTTTTCTTTGAACGACTGACATAGATACAGAATTTGCGACTCTCATTCTAAAAAAATTACCTCATTTTACCTCGTTCCCTGTCCGCTTGCAAACCCCCTAGCCCCCAAAAAGCCCCCTCCGTTGCCAGAGGGCTTTTCCGCCTCACTTTACCATGCGGGCTATTTTGTCGCCATGAGCGCCGGTTACTTCTTCCCGCTTGGGGTTGATGGTCAAGTCCATGCCTTCAAGAGGGTAGGCGCCAAGCAAGACGTCTTCCTCATGAGGTAAGACAACGGCACGGCACTCAGTTTCGCGGTCTTTCCAGCGAATGGTAACCGGCTCAGTGACGGAACATTTCTCCGTGATACCACCGGCTACGTCAACCTCGCTTGATTCTATTACCGCTAGACCAAGCTGTACCCGTACCGCCTCGTTGATGACCAGCGTCCACGCGCCAGTATCCACCAGAGCCTTGACCGTTATCTGCCGCACTTCTGGCTCCTTGATAAGCCCGCGCCGTACATTCGTTGCATCCCCCGTGTTGACCAGGGTGATGTCTGTATAAATAACACTCATATTTGCCTCATATACCTCATTTTACCTCATTCCCTGTCCGCTTGCAAACTCCCTAGCCCCCCGCGAAACACTCCATCCTGCTCTTCCCCTATTGGATGACTGAAATGGTTAAAAAATTATGAAAAGCTATTGACAAGATAATATCATATATGATATATTAAATTTATGGAATATGAAGTTGAATTGTATGAAAAAGTAGATAAGGAAGTGCCTATCCTTGACTTCATAGTATCATTAAATCCAAAACAACAGGCAAAGATTTTCAGGGAAATAGAATTAAAGAATTGGATGTGGCAATAAACAGAATGAACGATTATGTAAGGAGGAAACAAAATGAAGTGGGATGAAGCAAGAAAAATAATTTTAAGGAATGAAGAAGTCAAAAAGGAACTCAAAAACAATGAGGCCGAGTATAAAATTATTGAGGAAATAATTATGGCTCGGAAGGAGAGAAATTTAACGCAAAAAGACTTGGCGGAATTAATAGGAACAAAACAATCAAACATCTCAAGATTGGAAAGTGGAAATTATAATCCGTCATTGGAATTTTTAAGTAAAATAGCGCAAGCAGTTGGGAAAGAATTAGAAATAAGAATGGTATAAGAAATATAAAAACACCCAAACGTCGCATACAATGGTATAGACCAGACGGTGTTCATCGGTTATTCGTCGAGACCAGCGGCCTGACAAGTTACCCTTCAGCGGCTCCGGCTTCCCGGTTCCTTCAAACGGCGTTCTCTGAATTTCTTTAATCAATCCCTTTATCTTGTTGAACGCCTTCCTGTTTTCCAGCGCCCAATCATTGTAATCATTGAACGCCTTGTTGCTAAACTTGATAGGCATCAATGATAGTTACCAGCCTGTCCGAATAAGCCTCCAGTTCCTCTAGGGTAAACGTGAGCGACGACGGGGCGCTTTTTTTCAGCAATTCTATCGCCTCACGCACATCGCCTTCTTTTCGTACCGGTTTTTCTCTATCCGCTACTCTATCCTTAACCAGCATAGCCACCTCCGGCTTCAGTATAGCCTACTTCACGACCCTCTGCCACCCCCCAGCCACGCAAAAAAGCCCCCCCGCTGCCGGAGGGCTTTGCTGTCAGGCCGCTACGCAGGGCCGCTCTGCTCGAAGCGTGCGTTAGAGGGCAAGTTTCCCATCATCATCAATAGTGCCCGGACTGGGTGAGCGTAAACTTATCTTTGTTCGCAGGGATAAGCGTTCCGGCCAAGATCGGTGTCGTACCCGGTACCGGAGCTTGTAGCGTCACGGTCGCCGTGTAGGGGCCCAAAGGTGGCGTCAACGCATCGGTGATGGTTATCACCTTGTTGGTGGGGAGGTACACAGCGTTGTTCTGGTCGATAAGCGCAGCGCCTGAGATGTTGAACGTCAAGCATTGGTGGTAGACCCCGCCGCCATCACCGGTCACATTGCCACCGGTCAGCGTCAGGTTTTCCAGCGTAACATCCGCGCCCCCCGCGATGTACAACACCCGCTTTGTACCATCCGCTTTGATGCTATGCGACGCGGTGAAGCCGCCGTAGTCATAGCCTTGCAGGGTGATGAGCGGGTACACCGTGCTGCCGCCACTTATCTCCACCATACCGTTGGCGGAAGGCGTTGCGCCTGCGTTGGTAATCTCGCCGGATATCTTGATGAGGGCGCGATCTCCAGACAGCCAGGATGCAGCGCTCACCACAGACAGAGCCTTCTGCACCGAGGCATAAGGCTCTGTCTTACTACCGGTTCCAGTATCATCATTGCGGTTTTCGGCTACATACCATCCCCCCAGAACAAACAACGGAAACGCGAAATCACTTTTCCCATTCCGCAGTATACTCGCCGCAGCTTGCTCAAACTTCTGCATAGCCACTATATCATCGCCCTTCGTTATTGTAACTTTTAACCAGAAGGTAGACCCCGCATTACTGAGGGGAATCGCCATAAACCAGGGGATGGCGGTCAAAGCATTGGGAGTGACGGCAGGATTGGGAATCGTACTCACCCCGCCGGTAATCAGGTTTGCCTCAGTACAGGCCGCGTCGCTATAGGCCGCAACCGTTACCTGCTTCACGGTCACATCGCTTGGTACCGTGAAGTCCACCGTCCCAGCCAGATACACCGCGTTAACAAAGTTGTCGTCGTCAAACGTAAAGCCCGGGCCTGCTGCCTCGGTTACCAGCCCCGGATAGATATGGACCGCCGCAGAGGTTCCCGCTATGGGCCAGTGAGTATTTACCGTTCCGTTATTTTTATTCAGCGTGATAGACAGGGTATAGACCCCAGGGCGAAGTTCCATCGAACCGGTTGCGGTTCCGGTTTCGTCGAGTGTAATGGTGCTGCTGCTCGGTCCGGTCAAGGTCATGGTTCCAGTAACGTCGTCTGGCGGGTAGTTAATGGCGTACTTGAAAATACCGTTATCACTGACGAGCGCATTAATATTATTCCCGGGAAAAAGGAAACGTGGCATAAATTTTGCAGGACATATTGTTACGGCGATACATATCCTGAGACGCTTCCCAGTAGCCTTCCGCTTCGAGGGCACCCTGCTCCCGCATGAGGCGGGCGCCTGATATGTAATGGACGCCTGTTGTTACAATCGCCCATTTAAGGTTTTCAGGTCAAAGGTAAGGGTCCCCCTGGATAGGACCGGAGGGACTGGGGGATATGTCAAGAACATCCGAGAACTTTTCACGCTAAAAGTCAATGGTTTGATCGATATTGGCGGCGACTTTCACCTCCAGGGAAAATTCAAAGGTAGGATCAGCGCTGCGGCTAATACTGAAGGTACCGGTATTTTTCCCTTCATCCTTGGGAAGGAGGATTTCATACCGGGGGTTAAATGGATAGGCAATCTTATCTTTAGAAATCGGAATCGGAATTTCAGCTTTTTTTCCCGAGGGCAACGCAACCTCAATATCTCCAACCAACATTACGAGTTCAGTATTGAATACCGTATTATTATAATTCTTTAAATAAATCGTTACTTCATTCAGGCTATTAAACACATCACTTGTTTCGTCTTCACCGGTCCTGCCGAACAAATCACCGTCGCCGCCACCATCAGGCAATACATCGCCCAGATCCAGTTTCACGTAGTTTCCTCTCGGTTTATCGGGATCATCCTTAACCTCAAAATCCAGCGGGAGTTCAATAACTAAATCAGCGGTGATTACATCTTCTCGTATATCTTCACTATTGTCCAGAGTTACCTCATAGATAACGATACTATAATGCAATTGAGACAACTTCTTGGCATTAAACGCCAGGAGCAGATCGAGGGGATCATCATCTGCTGCTGCAATACTATCCGGGAACAGCGATCCGGTAAAGGGAACTTGGGGGTCATCAGAAAAATCCGGCGGTTCTCGCATGATTATCGAACGCGAAGGGGTATTCCCTAATAAATTCTCTCCTTCCACGTCAAGCCTTAGGCTGGATTGAGTGTTATCAGCGGGTAAACCATGGACGTATACATACCCATGCACGTTCTTAAACATAACCCCCATACCCAAAAAAGACATCAAATCACCCATGTCCAATGGATAGCTGCCTTCTAATCGGTTATTCTCGGTCTCACCCTCAACCGTGGTATCAATCGTTACCTTATCCCAGTCAAAAACTATTTCCGGCGTTATCATACTAATTCCTTTAATAGATTCCCGTACTCTCAGATACAGAGAGATTTTACCACTTTGTTGCGGGTCAAATTTAAATCTTGTTTCGTCTCCGAGGGTCACGTCGAATGTCGCTTCGTATTCAGCGGTATTATTCTCATCCCCTAAAAAATACAAATAACCATCCTCCCGAAGCACCCCGGTCTTATAGTCACTAAATCCGAATTCAGGTATCATAATCTCCAGGTTATCTTTGAGAACTTCCTCCACGGGCATCCTGATGCCGAATTCCTGACCCCACACCACCTTAACTAGCTTGGTCATAGTCTCAATCGGTATGGGTATCATAAAGTCCGGCTCCCCAAACAGCGGCACCGACGGCACGTCAATCTCGGTTACCACTTCCTTAAAAGTACGCTTCATATATTCTGTCAAATCAAGGGGCATGTTCACCATCGGATACCGGACCACATAGGTCTGCACATCGGCATAGATTGCAATATCGTACTCATAAATACCGATTGCATTATCTGAACCGGCTACCATCTGCCGTATACTTTCTATGCTAAGATAATCAGCTATCTTGGGAACCGTATCTCCCGCAAAAGGGTTTCCCAGCGGAAGATATATTACTGGATCACCCTGCACCCGGATGGCATTAGGGACCTGGGGAAGCTCACAGGAAAGGATAACAAAAACAGAAAATACCCCTATATCAAATAGTATACATTTTTTCACTACCCTATAATATCCCAGAAACAAGCCGCTTTCAAGATACTGCACCGGTCCCACATTCCCTCCATCTTTGAAATACTATACTATGATTGATGGTTATGGTATGCTTATTAGTAGGAAATTATGAAGAAAACCGTACCGATATCTATGTTTTTGTTATGGGGAGCGTCCCTCTGGGCTGAAAAACCACTCCGGTATGTCGAGTTTGGTTTTGACAGCAGTGTGGGATTTGCCTCTAATTATATAGGCATTGGGGATATTTTTAATGCGGACCAGGTCGTGAACCTCAATTTGAATACGGTGCCTTCCGGCGATTTTGAGGTGAATGCCGACCTGGGGATGCAAGTCTTCTTCAATATGAATTTTGGTGAAAAATTCGGTCTTGGATTTTTCGCCGGGGTGCATAGCATAGTCTACCAAAGCCTATCCCACACGTTCCTTAAATTTCTGTCCCAGGGAAACGGGGACCTGCGGCAATATACGGCGGATATCACCCTGGGGGGAAGTGTGTTCGCTGATACGGGGATAAAGGCTTCGGTCAATATCGGGAAATTGAAAGTCGGGATTTCACCGGCCCTGTATGTTCCGATCCTCTACATGCCAAAACCGGCCATACAGTATCGATTTGACAGCGTCTATGATAAGCTGTACCTTGATGTTACCGCCGATGTAAAGGCCTACTCCCCCATTTCCCTTGAAAGCCTGGTAGGGGGGAGCCTGGACATCTCTTCCGGCGCTATCATGGAGATCCTTGATGCCAAGGGGTTTGATTTTTCCCTCAATGCCGAATACGCCCTGGTCCCCCTGTTTGATGTGGGGGGTGTGGTTACCCATATACCCCTGATGCCTGCGGTACTGACTCACGAAACCCATGCCGCCTTTCATTACCGATACGATCCAGACCAGGACTTGCTCAACTCCCTTCTGACGGGCAGCTTTGAGTTTGATACTCCGGAGCTCAATGATCCGGTCTATTCGGATGACGCCTCCTTCCGGGTATATCGTCCCCTGGGATTCGACTTCTACGTGTTATTTAAACCCTTGAGAACCAATTCGGTCATCATTAAGCCGAACATAGGGTTTTCCCTGTTCACCGTATACGGTGAACCCTGTTTTAACCTGGGGCTTGAGGCGCAGTTGCGGGTCCGGCGTCTGCTTACGGTCCGTATCGGTTCTTTTTATCAGGAAAGGATTTGGCGGAATCAATGTAACTTGGGGTTGAACCTCCGGGTTTTTGAACTGGACCTGGGATTTGGGGTTCAGTCCCAGGATCTCAAGGGGATATTAGATATTAAGGGCCTGGGGGTATCCGTGGGATTGCGTATGGGGTTCTAATGATTGATGCACATGTACACATTGGACGGGAGCATGGCCGGGAGTCGCCCCGGGAGCGGATACGGGGAATCCTTGAGGACTATGTAACCCATGGGGTGCACGCAGTACGGGACGGCGGCGATGTTTTGCGGCTTGGGCTGGTTGCGCGGGATCTCGCGCCGGAATTCGGGCTGATCTACAAGACGCCGGTGTATGCGCTGGTAAAGGCCGGCGGCTACGGCGGGTTCCTTGGGCAGCAGTGTTCAGGCTTGGAGGATATCCGTGCCGAACTGAAGGGACTCATGGGGTTGCGCCCCGACTTCGTGAAGGTGATCCAGTCCGGCATCGTGAGCTTTGACGAGGATGGGGTAATCTCTCCCGGCGGGTTCAACCATGAGGAACTCAACTATATCGTGCAGTACGCCCATGATGCAGGACTCCCGGTGATGGTACACTGCAATGGCATGGCGGCGGTGGCGGAGGCCGTTGCCCTTGGGGTGGATAGTGTCGAACACGGGTATTTTATCAGCCGGACGGAACTTGAGGCCATGCATGAACAGGGGACCCTCTGGACCCCAACGTTCGCCCCCCTTGCGAACTATCTGAGGTCAGGCACCGCAGCCCCGGGAAGCCGTGAAGTCGTTGACCGGACCCTCAAGGCCCATGCCGCAAACCTGCTGGCGGCCATCGCCATCGGTGTACGGGTCGCCGTTGGTTCGGATGCCGGCGCAGCTTTTGTCGCCCACGGGCAAGGGGTCCACGACGAGGTCGCGTGTTTTGTCCGCGCCGGTGTCTCGCCGCAGGACGCCCTCCGCCTCGCCAATGAAAGTGGCGCTCGTGCGATTTCCCCCATGGCCTCATAGCGCAAGAGCCATGCATCAAGAAAGTATCCTATGCGTGTATCCTGGACCGCTACGTCCTCCCCACTCTTCCCCCCCAAGGCCAAAATCATTATAATCTTGATATGTTGTCTCCGCTGATTAAAGAAATAGTAGCCCTCCCGGCAACATCACAGGACGTAACGGTCCATGGCTGGGTCAGGACAAAACGGGAACTTAAAAACCTCACCTTTGTAGAAGTGAACGACGGATCCTGTTTCGACGGTATCCAGTGTATTTTTGATCGATCCCGGGCCGGGGCCGGCGATGCCGACTCCATGGCAGCGGACTTATCCGCCCTGTCCACCGGAGCCTCAGTGGAAATCCGGGGCTGTCTTGTGCCTTCCCCCGCTTCGGGGCAGGCGGTGGAAGTTGCTGCGTACTCCATCACGGTTATTGGGGAGGCGCCGGTGGAGACCTATCCCCTGCAAAAGAAACGGCACTCCCTGGAATTCCTGCGGGAAATTGCCCACCTCCGGGCCAGGACCAATACCTTTGGGGCGGTGGCCCGGGTACGGAGCCGCCTTGCCTGTGGGGTTCACGAGTTCTTTCAAAGTCATCACTTTCAGTACATCCACACCCCGATCATCACCGCCAATGATGCCGAAGGGGCCGGGGCCATGTTTCAGGTTACCACCCTGGACCTGGGGAACCTCGCCGCATCCGGCACGGCCCTGGATTTTGGGAAGGACTTTTTCGGGAAGCGGGCATACCTCACGGTTTCAGGCCAGCTTGAGGCGGAAACCTACGCCACCGCCCTCTCCCGGGTCTACACCTTCGGCCCCACCTTCCGGGCGGAAAACTCCAATACCACCCGGCATTTGGCTGAATTCTGGATGATAGAGCCGGAAATGGCCTTTGCCACCTTAGAAGACAATATGGCATTGGCCGAGGAGTTCCTCAAATTCCTCTTTACCCTGGTGTTAAAAGACTGCGCCGGGGACCTCGCCTTCTTCGATGCCCATATCGAAAAAGGCATCACCAGTACCCTGCAATCGGTGATCGATTCCCACTTCACCCATATAACCTATACCGACGCGGTTGCGGAACTTGAAAAAAACGCCGCAACCTTTGCATTTAAACCCTTTTGGGGTTGTGACCTCCAAAGTGAGCATGAAAAGTTCCTCACTGAAAAAGTTGCCGGTGGCCCGGTCATCGTTATAGACTACCCCAAAGAGATAAAAGCCTTTTACATGAAACTGAACGATGATGAAAAGACCGTCCGGGCCATGGATGTACTGGTTCCCCGGTTGGGAGAAATCATCGGCGGTTCCCAGCGGGAGGAAAACCTCACAAAACTGGCAAAAGGGATCACCGGTTTAGGCATACCCCTCGAAAACTACTCCTGGTACCTGGACCTGCGTCGTTACGGTACGGTCCCCCATGCGGGCTTCGGCATGGGCTTTGAACGGCTCATCCAGTATGTTACCGGCATGGCCAACATCAGAGATGTCATCCCCTACCCCCGTGCGGTAGGCCAAGCGGAATTTTAGATAATAGGGAAGAGGCGTTAAGCATGAAGAATACCCAGCGTGGGCTTATCAGGAAATCTTTCACTATTCACTATTCATTATGCGCTATGTTTTATTTCATTGCCGTTGTTCTCCCCGCCCAAGTTCCTGGGCTGGACGCACCGGACCTCGGTTCCCAGGCTGCGGTGCTCATGGATGCTGCTACCGGGACCGTGCTCTATGCAAAAAATGCCGATGATGAGATTCCGCCGGCATCCTTAGCAAAACTCATGGCCATCCATGTGGCCCTTAACGAAGTGGCTGCCGGCAGGGCCTCTCTGGACGATATCGTGCCCCTTCCCCGGGCAGCCTGGGCCACAAGCCAGCCTCCCCGGTCGAGCCTCATGTTCTTGGCTCCCGGACAAACCGTAACCCTCAGGGAGATTTTCCTGGGGCTTGCCATTCCTTCTGGAAATGATGCGGCCGTGGCAGTGGCCCTCTATTTTTCCCCAACCATAGAGGCATTTGTTGAACAGATGAACCAGGAAGCCCGAAGCCTTGGACTCTCAAAGACCCGCTTTGTGGAGCCTTCAGGAATATCGGAACACAACATGACCACTGCCATGGAATTTGCCCTGTTTTGCCGGGAATACCTCCGGTTCCACCCGGAAACCTTACAGGACTATCATTCGGTCAGGGAATTCGCCTATCCCAAGGCGGAAAATGTTACGCCATCATACCGGACACGGCCAGGGACCATTCGACAGTACAATCATAACGTGTTTCTGGAAACCTTTGAGGGAACAGATGGGCTTAAAACAGGCTACATCGACGAGGCAGGTTACAATATCGCCATTACCGCGGAGCGAAACGGAACCCGTTTCATTGTGGTCATCCTGGGCGCGCCTGCGGTCTACGGCGGGTCCCGGATTCGGGATACTGATGGAAGGAAGCTGCTCTCCTGGGGCTTTGAACACTTCAAAACCCTGCGGCCAGTACTCGATGACCTCCCCCCTATACGAATATGGAAGGGCAAGGAAAATCACGCTGCATTTGTTCCCGGTGAAGTCTTGGAATTTACCACCCTTAGGGACCGAGCCACCAGTGCCGACACCCTCCGCTGGGAAATAGAACTGATCGATCCCATCATAGCCCCACTTCCGCAGGGCAGTTCCGTGGGTAACCTCGTTCTCTACGACGAAATTGGAGAACTCAGGCGCATGCCCCTTATTACGGCAACGGATATTGAAGCGGGAGGCTTCTTCAAGCGCCTATGCGATAGTATACACCTATTTTTCCGATCCCTTTTTAAAACATCGGCAAGGGCATAGTGATAGAGCGGTGAAAAAATAGCGCCCCCCGTAAATACACCGCCATTCCGTCCCACTCCTCCCACTTGACTTATTTTTTTAACAAATGTATAATATCTATACATTTACTAGGTATTTATTGATAAGGAGACTTGTATGGCACGAGTTGAAAAGATTACGGATCTCATAGGGAATACCCCTATTGTCAAAATCAATAAGCTGAATGACAGCGAAGCAACGGTATACGTGAAACTGGAGTACTTTAACCCCTTGTCCAGTGTTAAGGACCGTATCGCCCTTGCGTTGATTGAGGCCGGGGAAAAAGATGGGCGCATCAAGAAGGGGACGGTGCTTATCGAACCCACCAGCGGCAATACTGGCATCGGGCTTGCCTTTGTAGCGGCGGTTAAGGGCTACCGGATCATTCTTACCATGCCCGAAACCATGAGCATTGAGCGGCGGAAACTGCTGAAGGCCCTCGGGGCCGAGCTGGAGCTGACCGAAGGGGCCAAGGGCATGAAAGGGGCCATTGCCAAGGCGGAGGAACTTGCGGCGTCAATCCCGAATTCCTTTATTCCCCAGCAGTTTAATAATCCCGCCAATCCCGCGATTCATGAAACAACCACCGGTCCGGAAATCTGGAAGGATACCGAAGGGGCGGTGGATATCCTTATCAGCGGGGTCGGCACCGGGGGAACCGTTACCGGCGCGGGGAAATTCCTCAAATCAAAGAAGCCCACGGTCAAGATTATTGCGGTGGAGCCTGCTTCGTCTCCGGTGCTTTCCGGTGGACAGCCCGGCCCTCACAAGATTCAGGGCATTGGCGCGGGTTTTGTGCCTCAGGTCTATGACAAGGACATTATTGACGAGATTTACCAGACCGATGAGACCAAGGCCGGGGTGGTCGCCCGCAGACTTGCCAAGGAAGAGGGTATCCTCATCGGCATATCCTCAGGGGCGGCTCTTGAGGCGGCCCTGACCGTAGCGAAGCGGCCTGAGAACAAGGGCAAGACCATCGTGGCGGTCCTCCCGGATACTGGAGAGCGATACCTTTCCACCTGGCTTTGGGAAGAATAGGGAAACATGGCCTGGAGAGTTTGCCAGTATCGACGGTGTCCTCATAGTGGAACGGCGGGTGGTAACTCCCCGCTGCCACTCCGGTGGTCATTCAGAACCGGGGCTGGAGTCGAGTATCGAATCCCTCCGGGATTGGCGTCGCCGTGCTGGTTATGATATTACCAGAATCACACCGTGCAAAGATGGTTAAGGCGGGATGTATAAAGGCCGTACACTGCTTGGATTTGATAATCTACCGGATAGCGGCAGCGCTAACCCTGAGAACCCCTTGTCAACTCAGTCTTCCGCTCTGGCGATAGCTGAAATAAGCGGTATCGGAAAAGACCAGGTGATCCAGGAAATTGATCCCTAAGATGTCCGCAGCAGCCTTGAGGCGTACGGTAATATCATCATCCTCTCCGGAAGGGGTAAGCTGTCCCGAAGGATGGTTGTGGGCTACAATCACCGCGCTGGCTCTGTCCAGGATGGGGTCGGCAAATACTTCCCGGGGATGCACGATGGTCTTGTTTACCAGGCCAATGGTAACGATCCGTACTGCCAGGACCTCATGGGCGCCGTTCAGGGAAAGGCAGATGAACCGTTCCTGCCGGCGGTCCGCATGATGACGGATAAGGCTGTAAATATCCTGGGGGTGTTTGATCCGCAACCCCGCGGCGCCCCATCGCCGCCTGCCGAATTCCAGCATCGCCACCACGGAACAGGCCTTGGTCTCTCCAATCCCAGACAGGAGGGACAGTTCCTGTACCGAGGGAATTCCCTTTTCCTGGTCCAGCCGTTCCAGCAATTCCTTTGCCAGGATGGTAACGTTCTTGCCCTGGATACCGACATTCAGGAGTATGGCAAGGAGTTCCTGATCCGAGAGGGCCGCAGGTCCGGCCTTTACCAGCTTTTCCCGGGGACGATCCGCTGGGGGAAGCGAACGGGGACCTCCCTGAGCTGCGGGGGACCGGTCCCCCCGATCCAGGACTGCAATGATTTCATCCATGTCGGAATAGATGCAGGTATTCATATACCTAATAAGGGGTTTATCTTGGAATTTGCTTTGAAAAAACCGATAAACAGTAGTATGCAGCAACGTATTTTGCTTTTTTTCATCATGCTTGTACCGGTGGGCATTTTCTTTGCGTGCACGGCGTTACCGGCGGTCAAGGGTCAAGGAAAGGCTGCTCCTGAATCCCCAGTGCCTGAACGTAGCCACCCGCAAGAAAGCGTCCTGGAAAGACCTGCCACTCCCGAAAGGGCTGCAGAACCCCCCGCACAGCCTGAGCCACAAAGAACCGAACCCCTCGCACCGCCTGAGCCGCAAAGAACCGAGACCCCCGAAAAACCCGCTATCCCGGGAAGCCCCGCGCTATCCCCAAGGCCCGAAACCCCTGAGATACCCCCAGTTCCTGAATACATCATGGGGAAGGGCATCACGGCCCCGGATCAGATGGTGTCATTCTTCCTGCATATAAACCCGGAAGTAACGCCCCCTTTTGTCACGGAGTTGGCAGCCATCTATATTGAGGAAGCGGCAATAGAAGGGGTGAACCATGATATCGCCTTTGCTCAGATGTGTCTGGAAACGGGGTTTCTCCGGTATGGGAACCTGGTAACTCCGGATATGAACAATTTTTGCGGCCTCGGGGCCATAGGTCCTGAGCAGCCCGGCTTATCCTTTCCCAATCCCCGCACCGGCGTCCGGGCGCAAATTCAGCATCTCAAGGGCTACGCGACGGACGCGCCGCTCAAGCAGGAACTGGTGGATCCCCGGTACCGCTGGATTCGCTATGGCTCGGCCCCGGAAATTAGGGGACTTGCCGGAACCTGGGCCGCTGACCGGGAATACGCCCATAAGATCCGTAATATCCTGGAACGGCTCTATGGATTTTCCTTTGGGAAGGACATCACACCTCCTTGAGGGATTGGATATGGTCAATCACCGCGTTACCCGATACCAAAAGAGCGGCAGATTCATCCTTGATCTTGGATATCAAGGCGTTTACCTCATTCAGGGCTTGAATGACCTGCTGGCTGCCGTTATTCTGGCTTTCAACCGCGTCCTTGATGGTCGTTTCTTCTTTTTTGACCGCATCGACCAGGGAGACGATGATGTCGAACTGGGCCTGAGCCTGGGTCGAAGACTTGGTTGAATTATCTATCAAGGCTTTAATGTTTTTGAGGCTCTTCGTGATTTCCTCCGCCTGATGCCCGGAATTCGTGGCGAGTTTCCGTATCTCCCCGGCAACCACCGCAAAGCCCTTCCCTATCGCGTCCCCCGCATGGGCCGCCTCAATGGCCGCGTTCATACCGAGTATACTGGTCTCTTCCGCTATGTCACCGATTATCTTACAGGCATCAATCAGGGCGTCGGACTGGGTAGAGACCTGGGAGATTAATTCCCCGATTTCAAAGATGCGGTTCTTCCCCTCCAAGGAAGAAGCGTTCAGTTTCAGGACGGTCTTCGCGTTATGCTCCAGGTTTTCATAGATGGACCGGATCCGTTCCACCATTTGTTCAACCGCGCTGGAAGAACTCAGGACGCTGGTAGCGGTTTCATTGATATGATTGGACAGGGAGCCAATCCCGTCAATGCTTTTATTCATCTCCCCCAGGGTATGACCGTAGACCGTATTGATGCTGTGCTCAATTTCCTGTTTATGCTGTTCGTTGATCAGCCTTTTCTGGATTTCAATATAATGCCGGCAATTCTCAGGCTTGTTAAGCCCGTTAAAGATGGCAACGGCCATCTGTTCACAACTCGCATACCCACAGGAACCACAATCCAGGATATCTCGCTCGGTTTTTTTGTACATCGTGGCATAAATTGCCTGGATATCCTGGGATCCAGGGAATTTTACGGCCCGCTTGAAGATATCGGAACGGTCAACATACGAACGATCATACAGCCCCTCTTGCCAGTAGTCATCGAGCAGGTTGTCAAGTTTGTTTTTTTTGTGGGATATCTTTTGAGCCTTCGTATTCCCATAATGCGCCCGGGCCGCACCGCTTCGTTTCTCAACATTCCCTTCAAGTTCATCAATGTGCCTTCCCTGGTTGGTCGTGCCAGGCCCCCCGTTACAACCCATCCGGCAATTGAGACAGTCCACGAGGCCATAGAACGGGGTCTTCTTGTCCCGAATGACCTTCCCTAAATGGGCCAGATAATGATAGACCTCGGGAGCGCCCTCTATCTTTCTGGTATAGGAGGCAACCGTGGTATCATACCGTTCAATGGTACGCATAAGCCCCCCGGGCATGGAAAACAGCACCGCCCGTTCCGCCGGGGGATTATCATAGGGGAGGGAGGCATATTTTGTGATCCGGTCACCGGTACGGGTAAGATAATCCTGGATTGACTTAAAGGTTACGTTATAATCGCCAATACCGACAAAATCAAATTCCCGCCGTTTAGAATAACAGGGAGAAATAGCCACGATTTTATGCCCCACATATTGGGGATAATATTTTTTGATCATCTTCATGGTATGCAGCATAGGACTGTCCGCCGGCGCCAGAAAGGGAATGAGTTCAGGCCGGTACATTTCTATGAATGACACCAGGGTAGGACAAGGCTGGGCGATGATGGTTGCAGGGTGTTTCTGGTGCCGGTAGGCAAGATAGGACTTAACCGTCAATTCCGCCCCAAAACTGACATCAAACACCCCTTTGACCCCGATTTTTTTTAAGAATCCGTTAACTTTAAGGAATTCCCCATTAAAGCTGGCGGCGATTGCCGGAGCCACAATGGCCACGATTCTGGTCCCTGCCTTGAGGTCATTCATAAACGCATCAAAATCGTCTATGCCTACCCGGGCATTATGCCCGCAGGCATTAATGCACTCACCGCAGCCAATACAGAGATCGCTGTTAAATTCAACCACATCCCCTGCGCCGTTATTACACATCTTGACAGGACACACCATGATACAGCGGTGACAGTTGACACAATTTTCCTTAATTATCTTGATAACCGGCCTTAATCCCTTGGCACCCATTATATTAAATCCCCTTTATACGTGGATTGTTACTTGAAGAAAAAAAATCCTTTAATCTTCATCTTTCAATGAAGTCTAATCTTATAATATAGTCTAATGTATATAATCTATTTTGAAAATCATTTTTTTATTTTAAATATGAATCTATAAAAAATTTTTTAAACCTCAGAAACTAACATAATAATAGCACTGATTTTTTGTTTGTCAAGCATATTCTGTCTGAGAATCTTTGTATGGTACGATAATAAAACATGCGACTGCTGGTGATCTCTGATATACACGCTAACCTGGCCGCTTTTAATGCAGTATTGAAACATTCCGCCAGGGAATGGGATCGGATCCTGTGTTTGGGGGATGTGGTGGGATATGGCCCCGACCCAAACGAATGTACCGAACTTGCGGCAGAGCTTTGTACGGTGATGCTGGGTGGCAATCATGACCTTGCGGCCGCAGGGATTATGGGAATTGAGGCATTTTCCCCCCATGCGCGGAACGCGATAATCTGGACTCAATCGACGTTATATGCACGAAATAGTACCTTCCTTTCCCAGTGTACGCCTCAAGCCGAATACGGGGACATGCTTTTGTCCCACGGTGGCCCTGAAGACCCGATCTGGAGTTATATCTTTTCCGAATCCGATGCGGAAGCCGCTTTTGCCGGAGCCGATTTTACCCGGTGTCTTTTTGGCCACACCCATATTCCTTCGGCGTTCATGGCGCCTGTGGGAGCAATACCCCAGAGCGGGGCGGGTTTTGCCTGTAGCGTACAGTACGGCAACCCCGACCGCATCATCGAAACCAAAACAGAGGGGTTGAGACTCCTCTTAAACCCCGGCAGTGTCGGATTTCCCCGGAATTCCGGTGAATTCCATCGGCTGGAAAACCTGAGCCATGCCAGTGCCCAGTATGCCCTCTTCGATACCGATACCGGACGCTGGCGCTTTAAGCGGACCGAATACGATATGCGGGACACCGCAGAACGGATGGCGCGGCTGGGCTTGTAACGGGTGTACTTGCAATGGGGTCTGTATTTTCGTACTATTATAGATAGAGATAACGCTTACCATGAAGGAGACCCTATGAAAGTACAAGAACTTAAACATACAGGGTTAAAGCAGTGGGTCGAAGAGGCGGTGGCCCTTATGACCCCTGATACGGTTGAGGTCTGTGACGGAACGCAGGCTGAATATGATCGGATGATTCAAATCAACATTGATAACGGACTGGCAACGCCCCTTAACCCCTGGTTACTGCCGGGGTCGGTGTTGTTCCGCTCTGACCCCTCTGATGTGGCCCGAGTGGAAAACCGCACCTATATCGCATCGGAAAAACAGGACGATGCAGGACCTACCAATAACTGGATTGATCCCAAAGAACTGAAAAAAACCATGACCGAACTCTACCGGGGCAGCATGAAGGGCAGAACCATGTACGTGATCCCCTTCTCCATGGGGCCGGTCGGCTCGGCTATCGCCAAGATCGGTGTTGAGATTACCGATTCCCCCTACGTGGTGGCGAATATGCACACCATGACCAGAGTCGGGACCCCGGTACTGGATGTATTGGGGACAAATGGCCCCTATGTGCCCTGTTTCCATTCTGTGGGGAAACCGCTGGGGGCCGGAGAAAAGGACAACGGCACGTGGCCCTGCGCTCCCCTGGATAAGAAGTACATTTCTCATTTCCCCGAAACCCGGGAAATCTGGTCCTACGGTTCAGGGTACGGCGGAAACGCCCTCCTGGGAAAAAAGTGCCTCGCCCTCCGTATCGCCTCGGTCCTGGCCCGGGATGAGGGCTGGCTTGCGGAACACATGCTCATCCTCAAGATCACCAATCCCCAGGGAACGGTGAAGTACATCACCGGCGCCTTCCCCTCGGCCTGTGGCAAAACCAACCTTGCCATGCTCATCCCCACCGTCCCGGGCTGGACCGTGGAAACCGTGGGAGACGACATTGCCTGGATGAAATTCGGCAAGGACGGCAGGCTCTACGCCATCAATCCCGAAGCGGGCTTCTTTGGCGTGGCCCCGGGGACCAATATGGATTCCAACCGGAATGCCATGGAGACTATCCGAAAAAACACCATCTTTACCAATGTGGCCCTTACCAAGGAAAAGACCGTCTGGTGGGAAGGGATAGGGTACGATGCTTCGGGTCCCCTCATCGACTGGAACGGTAACGAGTGGGTTCAGGACAAGCACAACAAGGAACAAAAACCCGCGGCGCATCCCAATTCCCGGTTTACCGGCCCTGCTAAACAATGCCCGGTCATTGCCAAGGAGTGGGAAGACCCCGCCGGGGTGCCTATCAGCGCCTTCCTGTTCGGCGGACGCCGGCCCAAGACCATCCCCCTGGTGAACCAGGCCAAGAGCTGGGTCCACGGGGTGTTCATGGGTTCGATTGTCGGTTCCGAAGTAACGGCCGCGGCCCTGGACGTCAAGGCCGGTACCATCCGACGGGACCCCTTTGCCATGCTCCCCTTCTGCGGCTACCACATGGGAGACTACTTCAAGCACTGGATATCCATTGGCAAGAAGGGCGACCCGGAAAAACTCCCCAAGATCTTCTTCGTGAACTGGTTCCGCAAGAGTTCCGAGGGCAAATTTATATGGCCCGGCTACGGCGAGAATTCCCGGGTTTTGGCCTGGATCTTCGACCGCTGCGTCGGTACCGGCAAGGCGGTGGATACCCCCATTGGCTTCCTGCCCACGGTGGACGCCATCAGCCGCCCAACCGAGGTGAGCGAGGCGGATATGCAGGAGCTTTTGACCGTCGATATCGACGGCTGGAAAGCGGAGATTGCCGATGTTCGGCAGAACCACTATCCCAAGTTCGGCGACAAGCTCCCGAAAGAGCTTTACGACGAACTTGATGCCATCGAGAAGCGGCTTAATGGCTAAACGCTGGTACGCACACCCTAGGAATTGAAGAAGGGGTCCGCAGATGGATGCGGATTTTCGCGGATTATCAGGGATTCCTGAGTAAAATCCGCGTTAATCTGCGTAAATCCGCGGATACCATGCTGCTTGTTCTCATACGGCATAAAAAGGAGCTTAAGAATGAAAAAATTGCTTTGTATGACAGCACTTGTTTTCTCACTGTTAATACCCGGTTTTGCACAAACCAAACATCGTTTTGCGGCAACCCTTGATCCGGTTCCCTTAATTGTGGGGCCCCTCTTTGGGGGATTCGGTATTGCCGGCAGCTTTGAATGGGTTCCCAATGCGTTGTTTTCCGCCAGAATAGACACGTATTACCTGGGGGTATTGTTTGAAAATAAAACCTTCTATTACGAAGAGGATTCCTATGACCATCAAGATGGCTATGTCGTAAATGAGATCACCGGCTCGTATTTTAAAGTTTTCGGAGAGGGCCGTTATTATCCCTTGAAGACCGCTCCGCAAGGACTTTTTCTGGATTTAGGATTTGGATTTATGATACTGGCAGTAGACAATTCCTATCCACAGGAAGAGGATACCGCCTTCCAAACCTTTTTTGGCGGCCTGGGACTCGGGTATAAAATTATTTTTAACCGGAAAAGCCGCGTCGCCTTTTTCCTGGAGCCTTCAATCAAGTATCATGTCCCCTTTAGTATGGATAGAGAGATACGTTCCATATCTGGCGTCTTGTTAGGAGTATGGGGATTTGGCGCCGCCCTCACCTTAGGTCTCACCTTCTAAAACCACGTGCCGGGTTACGAGCCATTCGTCCATACGCCGAAGACGCCGGGAGAGGTCCCGGGCCAGATTCATCATCATCAGAGAAAAGGTTTGGGAGTCGGTGTTATATATTTCCCGTAACCCCTTGTTGGAAATAGCCATGACCCTGGTTGTTGCCAAGGCTTTGATGGTTGCCGCTGAAGGCATCACATCCAGCACTTCCATCTCCCCAAAAACATCCCCCTCCTTAAACTCAGAAAGAATAATTCCCTTTTTTACCACCGCCACCACTCCATCAAGGATAAAACGAATCCGGTCATTACTCGCTCCCTCGACAATAATATCATCCCCCGGCTCATAGGATTCCTGTTCCATCAAGGGACGGATTTGATCAATCTGATCTTCCAGAAGACCACCAAACAGAGAATATTTTTGCAAAGTAGCAGATTCTATCATAATACCCTATTCTATTATTGCCCAGCCGCATAGTCAAGCCTATGGGCTACTTGTTTTTAGGGATGTATCGCGGTATAGTAGTATTATGCGTCGTTTAATTACCTATCGGGCGAACTATACCGGTATTGTTTTTATCGCTTTCCTTATAATGGCTTGTGCTTCAGGACCCATCGGGATTCCTGATGATTTGACCCCCGAAGACCTCATCCAGCGTGGTCAGGAGGCTTCCGACCGGAACCGGTATAATCAGGCATTGCAGTACTATGGTGCTATTATTGACCGGTTTCCCCTTAACATTGATATGATCTGTGCCGCTGAATATGAGATCGCCTTCATTTACTATAAACAGAAAAAATATGAAGACGCAAAGACCGAATTCAACGCCCTCCTCGCCTGGTATGATACCCCTGATGCGGAACTGCTCCCTTTGCAGTTTAGAAAACTAGCCAGTATCGTCCTGGAAAAGATAGAGGCAAAAGGGGATAGAGGCAAAAGAGGAAAATAAAAAAAGAACCCATCGGGTAATTTCTATCATTAGACTTGTTCGACAACCATAAGAGGTGGTATACGTCCAACGTATAAAATAGCGCCTTCCCCAAAAGCAATTCAC
>JAITNP010000127.1 GCA_031290455.1 Treponema sp.
AGGGATGTGGCGTTACCGAGGCTGACGAACAGCGAGTTATTGGAGCGGGTACGCACGGACCTTGACAGTCTGAATGAGGAGACGGAGGTGAGTATGTTTGTGTCGAATTTTGCGGTGAACTTTGAGAAGGCGATGAAGTATCTGGAGCGGCAAGAAGCTGATTATGCGAAGACCAAGGATGAGCTGGCGGGAACCAGGGATGAGCTGGCGGAGGCGAAAGAGCGATGGGCGCGAGCGGAACAGGAGAGAGCGCGATCCGATCAGGAGAGAGCGCGAGCGGAACAGGAGCTTGCGGCGGCGAGGGAAGAGATCGAGCGCCTGAAACGGGGGAACTGAGGGTGCATAAACGCCCTGACGAGCCGTGTACCGGTAACAGCAGGTGCGAGGCCGGCTTCTCCGCACAAAAAAACGCGGCGCTTTCCACTTGAAAAAAACGCCGTGTTTTTTGTTTACACCCGTTTAGCGCTGAACCGTGTTAGTAGTACCGATTCGACTTCGCGGTTAAAAAATTGTATGGGTCAAGTTTAGTGCTTGTCGCGGGGTAGTTCATTGTTCATGCGTAATCTGTCCTATTGCCTATCATCACTAATGCGCATCGCCCTATGGCATCATGGACCAGGCTGTGATGTCTACCAGCTTGCGGGTTTTTCCTCCAGCTCTGTTTCCGCAAAATAGTCCGGGTTAAATATCCCCCTGGGCTTTACGATATATCCCGTACCCCCGCTTTTTAAAGGGACAGGCTCTAAACCTGGCATTTCCAACTTTGTACCAAGGATAGTACTGGTAACTGTATTCCTAGAAACAAGAGTAATAGCCGTTTGAAATCTCTCGCAAAACATATTTTTGAACAATATGTTATGAAAGCTATATGTTCAAATTCAGAAATAAAGCGGTTTCAATTCCATAATACTTAGCCTCGGGTTGTTGACTACTGCTCTTTAATGTAACTCCACACCTCTTTGGTATACCACTCCTTCCGGTAGGGCAGGGGCCGGTATGTTTGCATGTTCTTATTGAACTGACTGTTGGAAAGGAGCCGCTTAAGCCGGTAGGCGATTTCAAAGGCGCCGGAATAACCCATGTAATTATTGCCGGGGTTGAAAAGGGGCAGCACCGGCAGTCCATGTTTGGAAGTAATGTTGCCGCTGCCGGTGTGCATCAGGATGACATCGGGCTTGAGTTTCCGTATCAGGTTGGCCTGCTCAAAGGGATGCTGGGAGGCAATGTTGATAGAGGTTCCTCCTGAAACTTCCAAATCTTCCATAACCGGTTTAATAAACCCGTCAACGTGATGACTTTTGAGACCGGTAATTTCCATTCCCAGATCTTTTATGAGTTCTGCAGTTACGAAAATACGCATTTCACCGCCGGAAATGTATGCCCCCTTGCCTTTTAACACTGCACGGTAGGGTTCAAGGGCGCTGTCCAGGGCGGCCTCTTCTTTTTCAATCAGCAGACGCGCCTTTTCTTCAAGGTTAAAGTGCTTTGCGATGTTCATAAGCCAGCGGGATGTACCTTTTCTGCCGATAGGCATGGTATCGATGAGGTAGGGAATTCCATATTCCTCATGAATGTGCTTGACATAATAATCATCATGGGTTCCACAGATGCTCACATTCAGGGCCGCGTCAAGGACACGCCGGAAATCCTGGGGCTGGGAAAAACAGGGCAGGAAATTGACCTTCAATTCCAGAGCGTTAAGCAGACGCTGCAATTCCAGTTCATCAGGGCGCCCCATGGATCCTACGTTGAACACATTGACCGTGTGGGCCTTGTTGTATTCCCAAACAAGATCATCCAGTTTGTCAGGAACCACGTAGTTTTCCCGGGCTATGCGCTTTTTGGTGAGATTTTTGAGAATGCCATTGTAAACCGCGTCATAGGCAGTGGCCATGAGCTTTGTCTTAAAGCCTTCGCAGTTTACCGCCACCAGGTCTGCGGACACGTCCTTTTGCATATCCCTGAGGATAGTATCCACATCATCGCCGATCAAAGCAGGCACACAGGAACCTGCCACAACAATGGCTTCAGGACGCCATTCCCGGTCAGCGTATAATACCGCTTCCCGTAATTTTTTCTCCCCGCCGGAAATCACATCCCCTTCATCAAGGTTGGTTGAAATCCACGGGGTACTGTTTTGAGCAGGGTCCCGTTGGCGTTTCATGGTTCTGGTCGTCCCATAACCGCCAATCGACCAGAACCCGCAGCCTATGGGACCGTGGACAACCACCACCGTGTTACGGAGGGTGTTGAGCATGGCAAGGCTCAGGGTGAATTGACAGCCAAAACTCTGGCCAAAGCTCCGGTTTGCGATATTAAAACAACCGCCGTCCCCGCGTCCAAGCCGTTCCCGAAGCTGCGCACAGGTACCGCAAAACGCGGTTCCTGCCTGTAAGCGATCTTCACGGGGCGGCGCTGCCCGTTCAATTTTTGTTTCCATAGGTACTCCTATCTTCCTGCGACTATGAGTGAAAAAGCTTCTTCCGCTAAAGCTAAACCGCCGTTAAACCCTGCATACCCCTTGTTGAATACAACCCTGCTGGTTGTGGGGAACGAAACCGTTAACAGGGGAGCCCCTAATTCTTCGGCAAAATCCTTTTCAAAGGAACTGCCGAAGATAACCAATGGTGCAAGCGGTTCATAGTAGCGATGGTTCCGGTTCTGTTCCCAGCTTTCGGTCAAATAATGGCGCAGCGCAGAAGCACTGGGGTCGTAATACACCAGCGGCTTTAAGCCCGAAGCGTACCCTGCAAACCGTTTATCCAGCGCTTCCCGGTTTTCATCGCTTACCGAATCGGTAATCATGGTCAGATAGGGAATCCATCCCAATTCATCGGAAATAAAGTTGCTTATCCCCGGGGCGTAGTTTGAATCGGCAGCCACAACACCGTAACGCTGTAGATCAATATCGTTATAGGCATCGGCAATCCGTTCAAAATAATCAAAATAGATATCCTGTTCAGCGTGCAGTGCCTCATCAAGGATCCCCGCATCAATGCAGCCAGGATGGATCTGGTTCAGCGCGTTCCCCACATTCCGCAAAAACCGTTCTGTTTGTAAAAACCCGATGGGCATAAGCTCCCGAATATACGGAATATCATGTACTTCTTTGAAGGCCTCTGCAGAAAGAGGCGCGTATACATCGGATAACACCAGGTTAAGCGCCGCGTTACCAGCATGCTTGACGTCTTCCAGGGTTTCCCCTTCACCGATAAAGGTATGTGCCTCAACGCCGATACGTTTTAATACCCGTTTTATCTCTTTCAGGTTGCCCTTATAAAAAATATCGTTTCCAGGAATGACACCGAATACATTAACCCGGTTTGGCTGTTTCGTTTCCTGCCTGGTAATGTATGTGCGTATTAATTTTTCAAGAACAAGATCATAACCATGCTGGGCATTACCTTTGAAACTGGGGGTCGGTACCGCAAAAACCTTTTCCGGTAACCCTTCCATTTGATCCGTTTTGGACCGTATATCGTCACCGATCATTTCGATCATACAGCCGGAAATGACGATGTACAGATCGCCGTCTATCACCTCCATGGTAGTGCGGATCTGTTCCTCCAGCCGTGCCTCTCCGCCGAATATGATTTCCTTTTCAGAAACATTACTCGATGGAATGGATGTGGCGCCGCAATACCCGCCACCAAAATAACCTGCACCAGCGTTACCGCCGATGTAGTAGTTATACGCGCAGCCGGTGGCGGCATGGACAATGGGTACCGTCCGCTTCATTGCCCGAATAAAGGCCAGGGCGCCTCCCAGGGCGCACACATAACGGGGCCTGTCAATAATCGTACTCACATAAAGCTCCTTACACAACGAAACACAAACATCTCCTAATACCACAGGTGGCTTTTTTCCTGGGGTATATCCTTCCAGAGTACCGTGGATAAGTACCGTTCCCCGGTATCCGGCAGAATCGCCACAACGGTCTTTCCCTTGTTTTCAGTACGCCCTGCGATTTTTGCCGCTGCAAAAGCTGCGGCCCCGGAAGAGATACCCACCAGCAGTCCTTCTTCCCGTGCCAGAACCCGTGCCGTATCAACCGCTTCCTCATTGCGGACCCGGAACACTTCGTCAATCACCGAAAGGTCCAGCACATCCGGTATGAAACCCGCGCCGATTCCCTGTATCTGGTGAGGACCAGGTTTCCCGCCGGAAATGACCGCCGACGAGTCCGGTTCCACCGCGATGACCTTAACCTGGGCCTTTTTTTCTTTCAGGGCAACACCGGCGCCGGTCAAAGTCCCGCCTGTACCAACACCGGCCACGAGGATATCCACCTTTCCCGCAGTGGCTTCCCAAATCTCAGGCCCCGTGGTCTTTTGGTGTATTCCAGGATTCGCGGGATTGCTGAATTGCTGGAGGATGAGGCTGTTCGGTATCTGGGCGTTCAGTTCCAGGGCTTTGTTTATGGCCCCTTTCATGCCAAGGGCGCCAGGGGTCAGGACCAGTTCCGCGCCCAAGGCCAGGAGGAGCTGCCGGCGCTCAACGCTCATAGTGTCGGGCATGGTGAGGATGAGCTGGTAGCCCTTTGCCGCCGCCACAAATGCAAGCCCGATACCCGTATTGCCGCTCGTCGGCTCAATGAGGATGGTCCCCGCGTGCAAACGGCCATTGGTCTCAGCATCTTCAATCATCGCTTTGGCAATACGGTCCTTTACACTGGAAAGGGGATTGAAGTATTCAAGTTTGAGGAGCAGCTCCGTTTCCCCAACACCTGCCAGTTTCATAAACCGGTGGGGACGCAGGAGGGGCGTCCCGCCTACGAGTTCCGTCAGATTATCCACGATACTATTTGGCATATCATAGCTCCTTTATTGGTATACCTTCCCAGGATTGAGTACATTCTTCGGATCAAATACCGCCTTTATCCCTCGCATGAGGTACAGGTTTTCAGGATCCGTGTTTTCCAGGTAATAGACCCTTTTCGACAGGCCAATGCCATGTTTCCCTTCCAGTTGATGAACATAGTCGATAAAATCGCTTATTCGGTTGATGGGAACCACAATCTCCACCG
>JAITNP010000159.1 GCA_031290455.1 Treponema sp.
TATTTACGAACATTTTCTATAGCTTCTTGTATAGTTGGTTGCTTCTCTTTTCCAGCCATTTATTTCATTATATCATCTATAGTTACCTATGGCAAGGGGGGACCGGCTGAATGGTTACATTTTCGGTAGGATGCGGTGATGACTCGTCTGATGACGGCGGTGGGGTCAACAGCGGCCAAATCGTCGTCGGTCCGATAACCGAGGGCATGACAAAATACTATTCGCTTACAACCGGTGAAGAGCTAAACGGCGCTGATATTAATACCGGCAAGTGGGATATAAGTTTTACCCGAACCCGCTTGATCCAAACAAACTCAGGGGACACGGCGGCTGATCTTGCTTCAGGCGGTAAAGGCGGCATACGAAAATTTTTAGCATCCTATTCAAGGCGGCAATTGTTACCAAAACAATCATAGCCGGCGGGCTTTAGACGCAAGGAGATTAAGCCCCTGCCAGAACCGACGGCGGCGCATAGACACGCCGCCGTCGATACGCCAAGAGGTTCGGACTTGCGATACTTCCCGGAAGGATATTATTGAATTTGAAGCGTGAAGGGGGAGCGCAAGCCCGTTTGACCATTACGTTAAAGATGACATAGCACCCCCAAAACCAGAAAACGCTACACCCTTCCAGTAACCCTCCCCATACATTCCCACCCCGTCTCATGCTTCCCCCGTCAAGCTTCAACCCCCAGCAATGGCAGAAAAGCCCGGGGATGCCGCCCCCCGCTGGGGAAGCGAAAAATCCCAGGGCGTCCACTTGACCGAAGCCGCGGAGCGGCAAGCGTGGACGCCCTGGGATTTTTCGCTTCCCCGGCGGGGGGCGGCGCCCCTGGGCTTTTCTGCCATTGCTGAGGGGTTGCCAGCGGCTCATTGCCGAAATCGGCTCAATGGGATAAGGTGTTTGTACAATTTATCCTGTTATATGTTGGAGCAGTCATGAAAGCGTTATTTATCGGTGGTACCGGAACCATCAGTGCCGCTATTTCCCGGAAGGTTTTGGAACAGGGGTGGGAACTCTACCTCCTCAACCGGGGCAGCCGGAACAACATCCTCACCGGTAAGGTTAAGGAGATCCATTGTGATATCAATAATGAGGCGGAGGTCGCTGAAAAAATAAGGACCTTAAATTTCGATGTGGCCGCGGATTTTACGGTCTTTACGCCGGCCCAGGTTGAACGGGATTGGCGGCTTCTCAAGGGCAAAACGAACCAGTACATCTTTATCAGTTCTGCGTCGGCCTATCAAAAACCCCTGTTGAACTACCATATTACCGAAAGCACCCCCCTGGCAAACCCGTTCTGGGAATACGCCCGGAATAAAATCGCCTGCGAAGACTTCCTCCGTACCATGTACCGGGCTGAGGGCTTCCCCATTACCATTGTCCGTCCCAGCCACACCTATGATGAACGAAGTGTGCCCCTGGGGGTCCATGGCAAGCATGGAAGCTGGCAGGTGATAAAGCGGCTCCTTGGGGGGAAGCCGGTGATTATCCACGGGGATGGGACGAGCCTGTGGACCATAACCCATAACAGCGATTTCGCCGATGCTTTTACCGGATTAATGGGAAACATCCACGCCATTGGTGAGGCGGTCCAGATAACCTCCGATGAAACCCTCACCTGGAATCAGATCTACGAGGCCATTGCCCGGGCCTTGGGGGTACCCTTACAGGCAGTGCATATATCCAGCGAATTCCTTGGCCTCTGCGGTTCATACAATTTCATCGGCGGGCTTCTTGGGGACAAGGCAAACTCTGTGGTTTTCGATACTACCAAACTGAAACGTCTGGTCCCGGGTTTTATCACAACCAAACGGTTTGACCAAGGCATCCGGGAAACCATCGCGTATATTTTATCCCACCCGGAGTGTCAGAAGGAAGACCCTGAATTCGACGCATGGTGCGACCGGGTTATCATCGCCAGGGAACGGCTGATTAGAGAACTGCGGGGCGAGGGGTGAGTTAGCATTGTGATGGATCAGACCCTGAAGGCGGGTCTCCAAGGCTTATGCCAAGGAGACCCTGCTATTGAGCGTATCCTCTCAACCCGGTTCGAAGCGGTTTTAGGGTTACTCAATAGATATGTGGAAGAAATTGAATTATTTAATCCCGCTTATGGTCTGGTGGGAGCAAAGGATCGGCAGGAACTGGTGGTAAAACACATCCTTGATTCCCTCGCTCCCCTGGGGATTATTTCCCAGCTCATTGCAGGGGGGTGCCCGAATTCCCCGCCGTGCATTGCCGACGTCGGTTCCGGCGCGGGCCTTCCAGGAATACCCCTGGCCATAGCGCTGCCCCAGGTTTCCTGCACCCTCATCGAACGCTCAGGCCGCCGGGTAGGCTTTCTCAGAAATACTCTGGCGGTGCTGGGACTTTCCTCTGTTGCGGTGGAAGCCGGGGAAATGGAAAAGGCCGGGCCGGGCCGGTTCACCCTGGTTACGTTCCGGGCTTTCCGGCCTTTGGACCCGGCCATACTCAAGGGACTTTTCCGGCTCCTTGCACCCGGTGGGGTCCTGGGGGCATACAAGGGCCGTAACGATAGGATTGAGGCGGAAATGGGGTCAATATCAAAGAGCATGGGGAACTGGGAGGCGATCCCCACGCCGGTTCCTTTTTTGGAAGAGGAACGGCGCATGGTGATCATAAAGCCCTTCTGATAAAGTACCGGCAGAAGTGCTGCCTATTATGGCATATCAACGACTTTGTTGCAACGGTCTGATATCCTCTCGTAAGGTAGCCTTGGTCTTTACTGGTGCTTTTGAGCCAACACCCTGGTTTGCCTGCTTCTTTCGGCACCAAAGGATTGACTTCCATACCTTCTTGGACTAACTCATCATACCTTTGTGAAAACTTTTGTGTATAATCCACGGACAGACTATCTTTATTTGATTACCGGTATTGCTCAACCGCCTCTTTCATATCCAATAATAACGCTATCATCTCCTGCGCCCAGGTTTACCCGGTGTTTTCAAGATACTTAAGCTCCCGCAACAGATGTGCGTTACAGAGTGCGTGAATACAGCAGTATGCCCAATAAGGCTTCCAACAATCATGCACGGCAACCCCTTTAAATCGGTCAGTATGCCTATTTCATCCAGCGCCTCACTTCCCCGTTTTGTATGTCTCTGCAAATAGGTGAACAGCGTGGTTGATGTGGTATGGAACCACCACACCGTGCCTTGATTCCGCATCCCGGTCTCATCACAATGCACCACAGGAGCCTTCTTAACCCTCTCCTTTATTGCTTCAACCGTTTCTTTGAGCTTTTTCGCACAACCCGCTATGGTCGCCGCTATGGTTCCTTCGCTTACGCTCACCCCAAACAGCGATTTTATGAAGACTTTTATCCGGTTCATGCTGACCATACCTGTGAAAGCATGACCATGAAGGCTTTAAGATGAGGGCCATAGTGCTGGGTGCTGCTCACTGATTCGGGAAACTCCCCGCAGCTTACCGCTCCGCATTTCTGACCGTGTTTTTCATAGACAACATACATGGTCGTTTCGATTTTTATCTCCGGTATATACCGGCTTTCCACCCGTTTCCCTTTTTCGTCTTGTAAATCATTACCGCAACCGGGGCAGCTTTCAGGATGCAACGCCACCGTTTCTTTTATTACATGGGTTATCTTGAGTCCATGCCCTTTATGCCCAATCCGCATCGCTTAAGCTTTACGGTTTTATGCCCGAACCTTTGTAAATAAAGCTTATCAACAAAGGATAAGCTATGATTTTTTAGCCTTTTGTTTTAAATGTCGACACAGCTTCTACAACTTCAGCTACACTGTTTAAGCTCTGTTTTAGCATAGTAAACGATTGTTCTATAAGGCTATCAGCATCCGTTGCTTCTGATGAAATGCTTACTGATGATTTCTTAACATTATCAGTGATGCTGCTCAACTTTTCCGTTTCATTCTGAATAAAGTTACTTTCAGCTAACAGTTTACCGGAGCTCTCATAGATATTTTTCGTAACTTGTTTGATGTTTTCAAGATCATCGATAACCTGAGATGCATTACTTGATTGTTTATTCACCGTCTGTAACATATCCTGTTCATTTTTGGTGACCGTATTCATAGAGGTAAAAATATTGTCAAATGATGCATTTGTACTATCAGTCGTCTTTACTGCCAGTTCGATAGAATCCTTCAGTACCTTCATGTTTTCACTGATGATCTTTGATTGCTTGTTAGAATTTTCAGCTAATTGCCGGATCTCGTCAGCAACAACCGCAAAACCGCTACCGGCCGTGCCGGCATGGGCTGCTTCGATGGCTGCATTCATTGCAAGCAAGTTGGTTTGACTTGCTATCGAATGAATGACTTTGTTTGCTTCAAAAACAATGTTTGATTGGTTATATAACAATTCCACTGTTTCCTTGAGTTTCAGCAGTTCAGTACGACCGGTTTCAACATTGGTACTTAACATGTCACATTCAACGGTATTGCGTTTCAGATTTCCAGCGGTGAGCAGAATACTGTTCATCATCTCTTCAATGGTCGCAGAACTTGCAGTAATATGACTCGATTGCTTATTGATAGCGTCATTTTGGGACTTAAGCGTTTTGGTGATAGTATCGATCCGGGAAGAAACCTGTTTAGTACTGTCATCTTGTTTATAGATAACTTCTTTTACTTCACTGGTACTGTGCATGATCTTTGAAATAGATGTTCGTACCTTTTCTAGCGCCCGCTTTAGCTCAGCCGTATTAGATTCTGCCTGTGCAGCTGCTGATCGTATTCTATTGACAATACCGGTTAAATAATCAAGAAAAGCATTAAAAAGCTTTCCTAACAGACCGATTTCATTGGTATCGTGAGCCGGTAACCTGACCGTCAGGTTACCGTTACCGGAGACGAGCTGTTCCGACATGGCCATAGCTTGCTTAATCGATGGGGTGATCCTGCTTGATAAAAAAAAGACACATCCAAGCCCTAATCCCGTTTGGAGCGCTTGTACCAGAAGGAGCCATCCTATACCGCCGCTACCGTACCTGCCTTCTACCATGGTAAGACCAATACACATTATCAAACAGGTTTCATACGGCATCAAAATAGTACTGATAAGCGTTTTCTTAAAAGTCGTTTTTGTTAAAAAATAATAAACAGCAAGTATAACAATAGCAATTCCCAAACTGACCAGTATTCGTAACATAAGTTTTATTCCTCCAAACTTAAAGTAATGAACGAGCTTGATCGCTGGCAGCTTTCTGCCAAAACTGACTGCGATTTGCCGTACAGAGACAGAATCTTTCCCTGCAAGACTCCACCCTTTGAAACAAATTCCCATCCGGCAGCTTGTTCACTTTGATATGTTACTATTATTCGTTACTTATGTCAAGCTCCCTCCATGCCTCAAAATAAAAATTTAACCGAAATAAACTTACCCGAGGGAGGCTTGGGGGAGTTAAATGGGGTTAACGATGAAGGAAAAGAAGGCGTTCAGCCAAGCGGTATCAAAAGGCGGGGAAAAAAGAGAAGGGGCGGATTCTGAGCGAGTTTGTTGAAAACACCGGATACAACCGGAGATACACGCTCCATATCTGCTGGCGAACTGGGGAAAGACGACGGTAGTCAAAGTACCTGGTATGAAAACGGCGCAAGGGCGGGGCCAGGAAGCCGGTCTACGGTGAAGAGATCATTGAAGCCCTGCGGATAATTTGGGCGTTTTTTGGGTTTATGTGTGGGAAATTCCTTGCGCCGCTGTTGTGGCAGCAGATGGTTTTCATTGCAGACTTGGCGGGCGTTTCACATAACGGCGGACATCAGGGAAAAACTCTTGACCATCAGCGCCTCAACTATCGACCGGAAACAGAAAGAGGAGCGGAAAAAACGCTCACACAAGGGCATAAGCGGCGCAAAACCGGGAAAAATGCTCCGAGGCCAGATCCAAGTCACCCCTTGGATGAGCGGAAACCGGGCTTTTTGAGGTTGATACCGTTCACCACTGCGGAGAACACGCCGTGGGCGAGTATAATCTCACCCTGACCGCCGTCGATGTGTTCTCCGGCTGGGTCGAAGCTTCCCCCTTTTGGGCATCAATAGCGACAACGGCGCGGAGTTTATCAACAAAGATACCCTCGCTTGGTACACGCAACAAAACATTCAGTTTACCCGCAGCCGTCCCTACAAAAAAAATGATAATTGTTTCGTTGAGCAGAAAAACGACACCTGCGTCAGGTAGTAGAAAATCATGATGTCCATACACTTGACGCAGCGGGTAGAAAGCTTGGCGAAGGTTGAGGGACGTTCAAAGGCGAATCAGACTGCCTATCTCATTGAGAAGGAGTTTCAGGTCCTTGAACAAAGGCTGATTGTTACGAAGAAGGTGATGCGCGGTACCCACTCCATGCTTGAGGTATGAGTCGCCAGTTCAAATCTGAAGTGCGAATTTACATTCGGCAAAGACCTCGTTGTTAGGCGTCTGATAACCTAAAGCCTTGCGGGGCGGCAAGCGTTACCGGAACGATATGATTTGATGTGGCGCCGGTACAATGATTTTTATAGCGGTATTATGACCGGTTTGACCTTGGTGTGTTTATCTGATTTTGTGCCTAAGTTGAAACTCTATAAACTATGGGCCGCAATACAACAATAACACGTTCAAAGAAACTGCGTAATCATGTTAAGGTTTTTATACTCGCTTTTTTTTACAGGTATGTCTAATCTATCAGTATATTTTTTAGATCACCACCGTTTGCCTGAGTTATTTTCAGCATCATGGAGTCCCCTTCAAAGGACTGTTCTCAGTATCAAGCTTATTTGATTACTAGTCAAAGTCGTGTTGTTTTTTATGTTGAGCATAGACTCAAAGAGGAATTTTTATCCTACCATGAGGTATTTTTTTTACCTATATCCTTTATCCTTGTATAGGTTACAAAAAAGTATGTTCCGAAGTGAAGTTGAAGAACAACAGTACTTGACAAAAGTCAAGGATTTGTGTTATACTAATATCCGTTGAAACTCAATGCTTTTGACATACCCACGCGGTGAGGGAAAGTTAAGCCGGTGGAGAGACCATAAGTCCGGGGGAGTAGGGGGTTGAAACAACCGCAAAACTCCTCGGTGCGGGGAGTTTTGCGATAACCAAGCACCTATCCCTTTGGCGGTCTCCATGAAGCAAGAACTGGTGGAGTGATCCTCAAGCCCCCACCTTTAGGCGTGGTACCTGACGTTAGGGTGTTTTCCTGGTAGTATAGGAAGCGTAGAGCGCAAGGGCCGAGCCCATGAGGGCGTGTATATACGGGGGGGTGCCCATCCATTGGAAGACCGCTTCAATGGGTATCGTTTCTACATCCACATATTCATCTGCATCTAAATCCTGAGTTCCCAGATAGTGCAATTCCTCCGCTAAAAAGAAGTGAACCCGGTTTGACATGATCGCCGGATTGGGGTTCATTTCCCCAAGTTTGGTGATTTTTCCCGAGATATAGGCGGTTTCTTCCCGTAATTCCCGGGCCGCGGCCTCCGTATCTGTTTCTCCTGCGTCGAAGACCCCGCCGGGGAATTCCAGGCTGAGTTCCTGTGCCCCATGACGCCACTGCCGTACCATGACGAATTCCTTACCCCGCTCCGTTTCGAGTACTGGTACCACGATGGCCCAGTCCGGGGCATCCATCACGGTAAAATCCCTCAGCTCATTATCAGGGGATCGGCAGGAAATCTCCCTGAGCGAAAAGATGGGGCATTTGAAAACTGCTCTGCCCCCTTCTTCCTGCCATATCAGATGTTTGTTAATCTGCGGCTCATTAATCTGAGATTGGTTATGCATAATACTATACCATAGCCCTTTGGAAGCCTTTCGTATACCACCTCGCGCTTCTTTTCTTTGACAAGTCCGCCATATAGTTTTATGCTGTACCTAAGGGAGTAACCACGTTGCTCAAGGAGGTTCTGTATGGCAATTATTACTGTTTCCCGTGAATTAGCGGCCCTCGGGGATGAGACCGCCCATGAATTGGCAAAACGGTTGAATTACCGCTTCGTGGACAAACAGGTACTGGAAGAACGGATTAAATCCTATGGGATTGTGGGCCGGAAACTTGAAAAGTATGATGAACGGAAGCCCTCATTTTGGGCGTCCCTGTCCCAGGACCGGGATGATTATCTCCATTATCTCAAAACCGCGGTGCTTACCGAAGCCGGCCAGGGAAGTTCCGTCTTCATTGGCCGCGGGGCGAGTGTGATTTTCAAAAACATTCCGGGGGTGTTGTCGGTCTTTCTAGTCGCTCCCCTGGACATTCGTATTGAGCGGGTAAAGAGCTATTTCCATTGTGATGTCCGGCGGGCACGGCAGATTATTGAACAAAGCGATCGGGACCGGACAGGGTTCCATCAGTATTTTTTTGATATAGCATGGCAGCATCCGGGAAATTATCATCTTACCTTGAATACCGGCCACCTGCACCCCGTCGTGTGCGCTGAGATCATCAGCGACCTCCTGCACCAGCTCATCACCGAAGAAGCGGAATCCCAGAATACCTTCCGGCTCAAGGAACTGATGCTGGGGCAACAGGTAAAACATCACATCCTCTACGAAAAAGAAGTTCCCATTCATTTCCTGGAGGCCTCGGTATCCGAAGGATATGTTACCCTCTATGGGGTGGCCAATTCCCAGTCCCTGGTGGAGGCCGCCGTTTCAGCCGCCCGGGAAGTGGTGGTAGCCGGTTCGGTACAGTCTGAAATTCAAGTGGTCAGGGAATACAGTGTAATGCCTTAGGGGGAATTGGTGTACACCCGGGGGACCCGTTTGTTGATATTGCAGGTAATCTCGTAAGGGATGGTATGGAGTTTCAAGGCTATATCCGCGGCGCTCTGGGCTTTGCCGCCGAAAACCGTTACCGGTTCCCAGCGCTTCACCGTGGTATCAGGCCCTAAATCAACCATACACTGATCCATGCAGATTCTGCCCACCAGGGGATACCATGTTTTTTTGATAAGGACCGAATGGTTTCCGCTTAAACTTCGGGGAAGCCCATCGCCATACCCCACAGGGATGGTGGCGATGACCGTGTCTTCCGGGGCGGTCCAGGTTCTGCCATAGGAAATGGTCTCCCCTTTATGTACCTGCTTGATAAATATGATGTTCGTGGTCAATTCCATGACCGGTTCCACCGGCAGTGCGGAAACCGGTTCCGGGGTGGGGGCATACCCGTAGAGCAGAATACCGGGCCGGACCATATCAAAATAGGAATCTTCGTGGAAGAGCACGGCCCCGGAATTGGCCGCGTGGACGATGCCGGGGTCAAACCCCGCATCGGTAATGGCCTGTACCGCATTCCGCAAGCGCAGGAGCTGTTTTTTCGTATAATCAATATCCGCTGTGATCATTGAATCCGCAACAGCCAAATGAGTTGCCGTTCCTTGGTATGCAAGGGACGTACAGGAGGCGATAAAAGCGGCCATACCCGCCGCCTCCTCGGGCCGGCAGCCCACACGGCCCATACCAGTGTCGATCTTGAGATGTACCGGCAGCTTTTCTCCTCCCAGTGCCGCCACCCGGGCCGCTTCTGCAGCAAATTCCCTGTCCGCGACCAAGGGGGTAAGGTGATGGGTAACCAGGCCGGGGAGTTCCCCGGTCAGCGGCAAGGAAAGAACCAGGATAGGCGTCCTAATCCCCCCTTCCCGAAGCTCAATCCCTTCCCGCACCGTGGCCACCGCCAGATACTGTACCCCGGCACTGAGGGCCGCTTCCGCAACCGGTACTGCCCCATGTCCATAGGCATCAGCCTTAACCGGGGCACAAATTAAGGGCCCGGCGCCTATCTTATTCCGTATCATCCTGATGTTCCGACAAAGCCGGTCTATATGGATTACCGCTTTCGTTGCCCGCATGTAATTTTCCTCTTCTCAAGATATAGTATAGGATACACCGTTCTTATCAACAAGACAAAAGATCAGGACAACGGCGTTTACTCCCCGAATAAAGCCCTGGAGAGGAAGCCGTTATCCAATATGGCTTGCATCATTCTAAGATTGGCGCGGTAACATTTTTTCTTCACGATGGCTGTCTGACACGACATGGCGTCCGTCGTCACCACATCGCCTTTTATATCCAGCATAGCAAGCAGTTCCGGAACCGCCCTTGGATTTTTGTCGTTCCGCACTGTCCACCAGCCAATTATCCAGACTTTTATGCAGTTGCACCGGATCAAGCCGGCTGAACTCCTCCATTTCCTCAAACTCATCGCTGCCCCAGCGGGTGGCGGTGAGACCGATGACGATTATGTCTATCAATGTGTGCCGGAAGTTTCCGTATGCTGTCCGCCTCGGTTCTTTTATTTCCCCAAGATATTCGCCCATTTCCCTGATTGTAACCACGGACACCCACAGCCCACCGGGACTTTTCCTTCGGTATCCTCGCGTTTGTCCGTGATGTCTGTGATAAATTGCTCTTCTTGCTTTAAACTTTTTTTAACTTGGTGGTTTTCTTCAAAGCAAATTAAATTTTCTTTATTATTTCGTGATATTTCCTACATTTTAGTGGCTTTTATGCTTGTTTTTTTGATAAAAAAATTATGGTTTTTTCGATTTTTTTTCGACATATATATGGACAAACAAAAATTAATGTGATATACATAATATATGACTATTTTATGTAATCTGTTAGACATAGATAATTGGTATGGAGGGTTGAGCTTACTAAGCGGGCTTATTAAAAGATGCAGGTAGTTCTTTATAATACTATGATTTATACTGTCGGGGGGGGGGGGGGGGGGGGGGGGGGGGGGGGGGGGGGGGGGGGGGGGGGGGGGGGGCGGGG
>JAITNP010000172.1 GCA_031290455.1 Treponema sp.
CAGCCTCTTTATCAAGGCAATTACAAATTCAAGAAACACTTTTTAGGAAACAACAAAATCCCCGACCTCAAATCTGAAGGTGAGGAATATCTATGTGCGCAAGCTATAGACGCGGAACCAGCAGTAAAGTTCTGGCTACGGAATGTAGACTGTAATCATGCGTCATTCAAACTTCCCACATCAACCGACTTTTTCTATCCCGACTTTGCTACAATGTTGAACGATGAGCGTATTCTGGTTATAGAATACAAGGGTGAAAATCTCGCCACTAATGACGACACTAAAGAAAAAGCTCTTATCGGCGCGGTTTGGGAAAAAGTCTCAAACGGTAAGGGCTTGTTTATGGTAGCGGTAAAGTCAAAAGACGGCTTGAATGTCGCTGGGCAGATAAAGGCGAAAATATTGTTGGATGGGCTATAGATGAAACACAAAATAACGAACTTATAGATATAAACCCAAATATCTATAACTTTGAAACACCAGTTCAAATCTGGAGTGCGAATTTACATTCGGCAAAGACCTCGTGAGGCATCCGATAACCTAAAGCCTTGCGAGGACGATTATTGATTTTCATAACGATTTTGTCAAGTTGTCGTTGCGTGAGTCCCTCAAAAGATGTCTTTTTAGGCAGATACTGCCTGATGAGCCCATTGGGGTGTTCGTTCAGTCCCCACCCAGTACATGCTGACCGGGGGATCTGAGCACCCCCCCACAGGCTTTACGCTTCACCTGAGCGTTACCGACTCGAAGACCGGTCAGCAGAAGGCGGCGTACACCGCAAGCTGCGCAGATGAGCAGTTGCGCTCCTCCGCGGCGATCAAGGCCGCGTCGGAAGACCTCCTGAAGCAAGTGGGGGGTACAACTGACGCAGGCGGCCTTCGGGGAACTGCGAATAAGCCGGGCGTCATCCCCACAGAACGAGACGGAGATCCAGGAAATGCGGCAGGCCCTTGCGGATATCCAGGCCCAGATAGCGCTGTCCAAAGGGCTGACAAACGGCACAGTGGTGGAGGCGCTCTCCTACTATTATCAGGCGGCCTCATATAACCCCTTCCAATCGGAAACGGCGGCACGCCTCTCGACCCTATCCACAGAGGTAAAAAGCGGCAACATCGGCGCTAACGTGCAGAACGACATACAGCGCAGGCGGGAATGGGTAAAGGTCCTGGACGAGGCAAAGACTTATTTTGCGGATCATCCCCCCTACGAGCTTATCTACGATCCCGCTGTTAAGGAGGGTTGGATTGATTACCAGAGGGAGCTTGTTACCCTGTCCTTCACGATAAAGTCAGTACCGACCGACGGCTATCTGGTGATACAGAACCTGCAAGAAGGCTTGGCGGCGACCGGTAGAGCGAGGGACTGGGAGCTGAACGCCGATGTTTTCATACGTAGTGTGACTATTCCAGCAAATGTATCTATCAGCGACTCGTCGTTTACCTATAGCAACCGGTTTGATAGGTATTACAACGACAATGGAAAAAAAGCGGGGATATACACGTATGACGGCAGGAATTGGAGCATGAAATAGACGCTGGGAATGGGGAGAATCGGCGTTCAGGTTGTTTATAGAGGTATGCAAGGAGGTGTGGAATATGACGATTAGCGCGAGGGATTGGACGTGATACGTTGTATCGCAGGAAAGACGGATGCCGGTAACAAGGCCGGCAAAGAGAGGGAATGAACTATGTGTCTTACAATTACTGATTTTGATTCACACATTGCACAAGCTGCCGCTGACATAAATAATCGGGTAAAGCCGGATACGAGTAAGCCGGCGGAAAATGCCGATGTAGCCAATACCTACGTCAAACGAGCGTTTGTTCGTTGTTTAAGCGGTGAGGTTCCAAACTTTGATGAGGCAATCAAGGATTGCTCCATGTCTTTACAGTTTGCCATCGACAATTCTAATGAAAAAATTCATGCCTAGAGAAAGTATAAGGATGCTGTCCTGGAATATCTTAAGTTACTTGATACTTACCAGACCTCAACTCCTGCGTTCTCACGCTGCGAAAAATACCGCGAGGCTCGCACTTAATTAAAAAACGACACGAAAGACTGCTCCCCTCTAAATGCGGCGCCTATTCCCGCGCCGCTATTCCTGCCCCGCCACCGCATCGAGGCCGACGGCGTCGAAATCAACGCGCAGGCCTTCCAGCGTCCGTAAACAGACCACACCGGCGGCGCTGAGTTCCTCGGCCTGATAAAAACCAAAGGCGTCCAGTACCGCAATCGTCAATACGCGGGTGGCCGGGTCGAGCATCCAGTATTCCCTGACGCCAACAGCGGCGTACTTGTTTAACTTTTCTACCGTGTCCTTGCTTCGCGTGGAATCGCTCAAGACCTCCATGATGAAGTCCGGAGCGCCGTCAATGTAGATGGACTTGTTCTTCGCAGGATCGCAGAGGATGAATACATCGGGCTGAACAATGGTGAAGGGGGAAGACCGCCCCGCCTTGTTGAGCGATTTGGCCGGCAATCGCACGTCAAACGGCGCTATATAAGGATGACAGCGTTTGCCGCGCAACTGGCTCAGGAGCTGGGCATACACTCCACCCACAGCATCCTGGTGAACATCAATGGGGGAACTCATCGCGTACACCACGCCGTCAATGACCTCAACACGATCCTCAATCAGACGATATTCCTCATAGGAGCTAACCACTTGTTCTTGTTCAAGCGCTAATCTTAAATCAGACATGAGGTAAGCATACCACAAAGCAGTGGCGTGAGTCTAGGAACCGCAGCATTTAAAGCCTTCCATAAATATAGCATTGGGACCGGCAGCCTTACCGACTTGGGTGTTACTCTAGTAGTTGAATAGGAATTGCGGCAATATTGTCCCGCTGTTCTTTGGTGTAACGCGGTACCTGTTTAATGAGTTACAATAAATTTTAACATTCGAAATATCCGCTATGAATGTTTCGCATAAATGATATAACTCAACCAGATTATGAATTTTTGGCGGCTCTATTTGCTGTAATACCAAAAATCTTTTCAGACTTTTTTCCACAGATTGCTGCGAAAGGTAGCATATAATCTCGTCAGGACGTGGCCTAAATACCCGGCGCTGTTTACGTCCATTCCCGTGAAGGCATCCGTACGCACAGTGCGGTAAAACAAAGAGGTACCTCCTGCCAGGTAACGGACAATTCAATATTTCCTCCACTGATTGAAGGCTGGAGGAGATGCAGAAAGTGACATAGCTGAAATAGCCCTTATTTTATACTCCTTGTTGACAGTGCTTAAAAAATAGCTCAATTTTACCGATAATCACAGTAATATGAGTGGTATTATGCCTATTCTGGCCGTGGTGGTTATTCTTGCCTTAGGCGCCGGTATTGTTATTATCATGATACGATCCGGTCATGTAAAAGGTGGCAATCCAAGTAAGGAGAAATGGGTGAAGGGCCGGAATACCATACTTAAAGAGGCCAACAGACGGCTGGCCAAAAAGCCCCAGGACCCGGAGGCCCTTGCTGCGGTGGGGGATGTTTATTTTCAAGAGGAAAGCTGGGATAAGGCGTATAAAACTTACGAGATACTGGTTGCAGCTTCTGAGCTTGATGAAACCATTGATAAATTTCAGACCAATCTGCGGTATGCTATTGCGGCATTAAAATTGGGACAAAATAACCTCGCGTATAAGGGGCTTGTTGCGGCTAGGGCGCTCAGATCGGATAATTTTGAGGTAAATTGTAATCTGGGTATCCTCGAATTTCAAAAAAAGAACTATGAAACGGCGCTGCAGCTCCTCAAACAGGCCTATATCATGAAGCCTGAGGATACCCCGATGCTCCGGTACCTGGGACATACCTGCTTCAAACTCGGCCGATATAAGGAAGCGATGGGCTTCATCCGTAAGGCCATTGATATTGCCCCGGATGATAAGGAATCGCTGTATGTGCTGGGGGAATGTTACTATGAGGCTAACCAGCCCGATCAGGCATTGCGGATATTTAACCATTTGCGGGCGGATCCCGTTATGGGTCCCAGCGCATCCCTCTTTTCAGGGATCATCAACATGAATCAGCACCAGGATGAAAAGGCAATCAATGATTTTGAAATCGGTCTGAAACATGAAAATATCAAGCCCGAAGTACTGATTGAGTTACGATACCAACTGGCGGCCATCTATCTGACCCAGCATGAGATAGATGAGGCCCTTGGGCTGCTTAAACAAATCCAAGCCGATAACCCGGCCTATAAAGATGTCGCCGCCCTGATAAGCAAATATCAGGAACTCAATGCCAATAAAAACCTGCAAATTTTTACCATGGCTCCTTCTGTTGATTTTGTCGCCCTCTGCCGTAAGATCGTACTGACCTATTATGGCAAGGCGAAAGTAAAAATAAGCAACATAGCGGCTATCCAGGGTGAATGGGTTGATATCACCGCCGATGTGGATACCCCCAAATGGTCGGATGTGGTGGTGTTCCGATTTATCAGAACCCAGGGCTCCATAGGGGAACTCGTTCTGCGGGATTTTCATGCGAATTTAAAGGAAATAAAGGCAGGTAAGGGTATCTGCATGGCCATCGGCAATTTCTCCGACGAAGCCAAACGGTTTATCGCAGGCCGGCTCATCGACTTAATAGAAAAGGACCGGCTCATGGTTATCCTGAATACGGTGGATGCCAAAGCCCAGGCCACCTCTAAAAAGAGCAGTGATACGGATACCAAGGCCATCACCTAGCTGATGTAATTCGCTGTATCGAAACCGCCCTGCGGGTTTCCCCCTCAATTTCCGCCATGATACCCTGGAGCGTCCCGTCACCCTGGGCACATTCCATACGGTACAACACCTGATTCCTGGCCCGGTCAAGACATATTTTCGTATCCATGCCAATGATGCTGTCAACGACCCCGGTCATGCCTAGGTCGGTGATATAGGCAGTCCCCTGGGGCAGGACCCGTTCATCCGCAGTTTGCACATGGGTATGGGTTCCCACCACCAGGCTGGCCCGCCCGTCAAGATAGTAGCCCAGGGCCTCTTTTTCCCGGGTGGATTCAGCGTGAAAATCGACCAGTATGAGGGGACCACCGTTCACGCCATCCTCCCCCTGGCTGGTGAACATGGTATCAAAACATCTGAAGGGGCAGTCAATGGGATGCATGAATTCCCGGCCCTGGAGGTTCACCACCAGCCAAGAAACACCGGCTTTTTCAACCCTGACCCAGCCTCGGCCCGATGTCCCCCCAGGGTAGTTTGCGGGCCGCAGGACCCGGGTTTCCGCGTCCAACACCGGCCAGAACTCCCGTTTTTCCCAAACATGGTTCCCCGAGGTAACCACATCCGCCCCGGCAGCAAGGATCCGCTGCAGGGTGGCCTCGGTCATACCAAAGCCGTCGGCGGCATTTTCCCCGTTTACGACAACAAAGTCCAGGGACTTTTCCCGGATAAGGTTGGGGAGGAACCTATCCAGGGCGATCAGCCCCGGCTCCCCAACCACATCGCCAATCATGATGACCTTCAACCTTGCCATAAATTACCGTGCGTATTCAATTATCCTCGTTTCCCTGATGATCGTTACCTTGATCCTGCCGGGGTAGCGGAGATCGTTTTCAATTTTTTTGGCTATCTGTTTGGCCAATTCCTTGGACTGCTCGTCGTTCACCGCTTCGTTATTGACGATGATCCGCAGTTCCCGGCCCGCCTGTATGGCATAGGCTTTGTCCACCCCGGTGAAACTCTGGGCGATGTTTTCCAGGTTTTCAAGCCGTTTGATATAGTTATCCAGGGTTTCCCGCCGGGCGCCGGGCCGGGCCGCGGAAATGGCATCCGCAATCTGGACCAGCACCGATTCAATACAGGAGGGATCCATGTCGTTGTGGTGGCTCCCAATGGCGTTGATGATCCGGGGATCTTCCCCCATCTTCCGGGCCATGTCCATACCGATCTCCGCATGGTTCAAATCCGAATCAGACTCAATCCCCTTGCCAATATCATGGAGCAGGGCTGCCCGCTTGGCCAGTTCCCGGTTAGCGCCGACCTCGGCGGCCAAAATCCCCGCGATAATCGCCACTTCCTTGGAATGGTAAAGCACATTCTGCCCATAGCTGGTACGGAAATAGAGACGTCCCAGGGCGCGGATGGCATCCTGTTTGATGTTGTGGATCCCCAGATCAAACAGAACCTGTTCCCCTTCTTCAAATATCTTCTGGGAAATATCCTTCGTCACCTTGGTAACAATCTCCTCGATCCGGGCCGGATGTATCCTCCCGTCAACGATGAGCCGTTCCAGGGCGACCTTTGCTATTTCCCGGCGTACCGGGTCAAAACAGGAGATAACCACCGCCTCCGGGGTGTCGTCGATGATGATATCAACCCCGGTGAGGGTCTCCAGGGTACGGATATTCCGCCCCTCCCGGCCGATGATGCGGCCCTTCATCTCGTCATTGGGCAGGGTAACCGAGGTAACCGTTACCTCCCCGGTTACTTCCGTGGCCAGCCGTTGAATCGTGGCGGTCAGAACATCCCGGGCCTTCTTTTCCGCCTGAAGATTCGCCTCCTGTTCAATCTTATTGATCAACCCCTGGGCATCATGTTTGGCCTCATTCTCCAAATCCTGGATAATGAGGGCTTTGGCTTCTCCCGCCGTAAGGCCGGAAATCCGTTCCAGTTCCACCCGGTATCGCTCTTCTTCACGACCCAGGGCATGTTCCCGTTCCTGAAATTTCCGTTCTTTATCAGCAAGAATCTGTTCCGTCTTTTCTATCTGACTAGTCTTTTTTTCTATGATTTCTTCTTTTTGCACGACACGGCGTTCGTATCGTTGCAGTTCAGCCCTACGTTCCCGAGTCTCCCTCTCCTGCTGGTTTCGTTCGCGAATAACTTGTTCTTTTGCTTCAAGAAGGATTTCCTTCTTTTTAGCCTCAGCTTCTTTTATCGCATCCTGTTTAATACGTTCGGCACGCTGCTCCGACGCGGTTAATTGGAATCTGGCGTACAGCCATCTAATAGTCCAGCCTAAGGTTAACCCGGCAAGAGGGAGGATTATCCACACTATCCAACCCATCACTCCACCCCTTACCGTTATTTATTAACGTACATCAAAGTACAATTCAAGGTATAATGAAGGGGGAATCTCTGTCAAGACAAGGGATTCAGAACTTCAATTCGGAATATGCGATTGAGATCGTGGCCAGATAATCAGCGGCCTGGCGGGGCAGGACTATGTTTCCCGTGCAATCTCTCAATATCCCCAAATGACCTCATGAGGAGGGGGAACTCCGGTTTTACGGGCCTCCTCCTGGTAGGTTCCCGCGACCAGGTGGAGGCGCTTCTTGGTATCCGCTCCAGCCAGGGCTTGGGGATAGGTTGGGTCCTTGAGACCCGTGGCGGCCAAGGGTATTTTGCCCGTACCAGGATTTCGAGGCCCTAGACCATGGAATTTACATCGTTTTCCTCAAAATCATTTTTCAGCCAGGAGGCAAGCTGCCCGGTTTGCCCTATCTGGGTATGGAACCAAACTAAGTATGGGTCAATGCTCTATTAGTAAATTATGCCGGCATGTTATTGACAAAAAGCCCTTGTTGTATTATTTCTATTAGTAACCTAATTAATAACCAAGAACTGGAGGAGGAGGGGGTTGAGTTGAACGGGTAGTCCCTGGATTACTTGACCAAGCAGCCCTCACCTTCAGACAACGGGTGGTTCATGGAGATAATCTTATGGATAAATATAAATGTAAAGCATGCGGGTATATATACGATCCTGCGGTGGGGGATATTGAGAACGAGATCCCTCCCGGAACACCCTTTGAAAGCCTTCCTAATGAAGCAGGTTGCCGTGTGTGCGGAGCGGGAAAGGATGCATTTGAAAAACTGAAGTAGGGTATCGTCGGCTAATATTATCCTCGGAGTAAGGTTCTTAAAAGAAACCGCTGGGGAGAGTATTGTCTGATAAGTCTATTATTGGTATGTTTGTTCAACCCCCTCAATGCTTTGCCATTCGCCTTGGCTGGTATGGTTTGTATTCATTATAGCCCATGTTTCCAGCGTGTTCTACATCGTCGTAGTATTAATTTTTCCTTCATTTCCACCATGCCTATTTAGCGTTCGTAGATGATCCCAGAGGGCGAAGGTTCCCCTCCTGATACATTCTCCACGATTGTGCGGATGAGGATTCCGCCGTCTACCGGTTTGCCTATAAGCCCGTTCATACCGGCTTTATGGCAGCGGGAGATCACATCGCCTCCAGTATCGGCTGTTACGGCAATAATGGGCAGTGAATCCCTCCCCGGAAGCCCTGAAGCGCGGATAAGACGAGCCGCCTCAAAGCCGTCTATGCCGGGCATGTGCAGATCCATGAGTACCAGATCGTACCGGTTCTTACGGGCCATTTCTACCGCCGTTTTACCATCACTGACGCCTTCAAGTATGGCGCCGGTATCTTCCAGAAAGGCGATAATAATATCGCGGTTAATCTCCACATCATCCACCACAAGAATACGCCGGCCGGCCAGGGATGAGTCCCGGGAGCCGTCATTCCCGGTTTCCGGCCAGGAAGCGCCGCTGTCCAAACCAACCTTAACCGTACAAATAAACCGGGAGCCCTTGCCCAGCTCTGTCTCCACCTCAATGGAACCATGCATCATTTCGACGATACGCTTTGAGATGGCAAGCCCCAGACCCGTTCCGCCGTGGATACGGGAGATGCTGTTATCCATCTGTTCAAAAGCATCTCCAAGACGCTCTTTCATTTCAGAGGAAATGCCGATGCCTGAATCCTTTACCTCAAAACGAAGGAAGCAGTCATTTTCGGTGGTATCAAGCTTCACCGCGGAGAAACATATAACGCCCCCTTCGGAAGTAAATTTTACCGCGTTCGAAAGCAATTGAAACAAAACCTGTCCCAGACGGCGTTCATCGGCGATGATCGTATCAGGGACACCGCTTTTAATTTTGAAGGTAAAATTCTGTTTTTTTTCTCCGGCCTTGGCGGAAATATCGGCAATAATCTGTCCTATGGTTTTTTTAAGACTGAATTTCTGCGGCGCAAGCTCGAAATTCCCGGTGTCAATTTTCGCCATATCCAGAATATTGTCGATAAGGCCCAAAAGGTACCGGGATGACTCATCAATCTTTTCAAGACAATTCATTCTGCGGTCGTGGTCATCCGCAGTTTTGGCAATGGTTGTCATGCCCATGATGGCATTCAGGGGTGTACGCATTTCGTGGCTCATGCGGCTGAGAAAATGGCTTTTTGCCTTGTTGTAATATTTAGCCTGTATTAACGCTTGCTCCGCCTGCTCTTTGGCTGTTACAAACTCCTGCTGCATGTGCTTTAGTTCGGTATCGTCTCGCGCCGTAATGCCGATACCAGCATCCCCGTTGTATAGAACTGCGGCAAAGGCCGAAAACGAAAAAAATCTGACCTCCCCGTCCTTCCGCGTTACCGGCATTTCAAAACTCATGGAAGCTCCGCTGCTGCCGTATTTTTCACCGGAGCATTGGGATAAAAGGCAGGGAAAGTATTCTTCATTCAACCGGCGAAAATCATCTGTATTGAATAGAAGGGTAAGCCCGCCACCCAGGGAGAGTTCTTCCTTTGTATACCCCAAGCAGGCGGTCACCGCAGGATTCATGTACTCGATCTTTCCATCCCCGCCCAGGTAAATCATAAACTGAGGGGAACTTTCCACGATGGAAGTCATCCGTATAAGGTCGTCCGCAATCATGTGCATCAGAGCGGCGCGTTTTATCTGTGTGCTAACCCGTGCCCTGATCGCTACCGGCTTAAAGGGCTTGGTAATGTAATCATTCGCCCCCAGGGTAAAGCTTTTTTCCTCATCTTCAGGATTGTTCAGCCCGGTGATGACTATTACCGGGATCTCTCTGGTCGCGGCGGATTCTTTCAGTTTGGCAAGTACCTCAAATCCATCCATCTCCGGCATGAGGATATCGAGAAGGATTAAATCGGGTCTGTTTTTTGTGATAAGCTGCAGCGCCTGAGTCCCGGATTTTGCCATATACACCGCGTATTCCGGCGATAAAATCTGATTGAGCACCACCAAGTTCGCTTTCTCATCATCAACCGCCAATATGGAATACTTTTGTAAGGCCCCCATAGTTTTTCACCCTCCCCGCTTTTTGAAACGAAACAGTATTCTAAGCATCTGCTACATCTACACAGACCCTGTTCTTTCCCGTTTTTTTTGCGATGTACAGGTTCTTGTCCGCCCGGGAAATAAAATCTTTTACCAGGTCATTTTTCGCGGGTAAGGCTGTTGCCACTCCAATGCTGACCGTCACGGTGGTCATTTCGCTTCTATCCGCCGTAGGCACCCGCAGGGATTCTACTGCGGCGCGTATGCTTTCAGCAACCAAAAAGGCCGCCTCGGCTCCGGTACTCGGCAGGAGTATGCCAAATTCCTCGCCTCCAAGCCTGGCGGGAAGATCGGCGGGACGTCTTGCTATTGCTACGAAAATCTTTGCCACTGTCTTAAGCAGGGTGTCCCCCTGGGGGTGGCCGTAGGTGTCGTTGTAATGCTTGAACTTGTCAATGTCTATCATCAGAAAAGAAACCGGCTTTTTTTCCCGGATAGCCCGCCGCCACTCCATGTCAATGCGTTCATCAAAGTTCCTTCTGTTCGCAATATCCGTCAGCGGATCGGTAAGACCGTATCTTTCGATTATGCGCATTTGCTGCAGAATTTTTATATGGGTATTTACCCGGATCTTTACAATGGTATTTTTGAAGGGCTTTTTGATATAATCAACCGCACCGAGGAGGAATCCTTTTTCCTCGTCGTTTTCACTGTCCAGTCCGGTTATGCAGATAACCGGGATCTTATTGGTCTCAGGATCACTTTGTAATTTTTCAAGCACCTCGAAGCCGGTTATGTCCGGTAAAATGATGTCCAGCAGGATCAAATCCGGCTTTTTTTCACGTGCCAGCTTCAGCGCCACTTGTCCTGTTTTTGCCATATAAATATCGTATTTTTCGAACAAGATATGGTTCAATACCATCAGATTTGCATCTTCGTCGTCAATGGTAAGAATCGTGTGTTTGGGACCGTCATTCATTTACGATAGCTCTCCTTCCTGTATCGGCGTGCTACTGCTAATCTTTTCCCTGATTTGACTGAGTATTTCCGCCGCTTCCGCAAAATCAAGATCTTCAATCCGGGAAATCAGTTTTTCGTATTCTTCTCCTGCCGGAGCGAGGATTTCCCGTATGTCGTTCAGAAGGCTCAGGCTACTGGAACTGCCGAATTCAAGCAGGGGCTCCAGTTTTTTGATAAAGGCCAGGGCTCTGGTTATGTCCAGCGTGCCCACTTGATGATGGGGCTTTCCCTTGGCTGTCTTTGGGGCAATCTGTTCAAGCTCCGCCATCACCGCGTTAAATTCCTTTTCCAGGGCATCCCAGATGCTTTGCGCCAGGGGAACGGCTTTGCTTTTAACTTCCAATGCTTTTTCCGCAGCCAAGGCAACATCACCAAGTTTTTTTGCGCCAATCAGGTTTGCGGTGCTTTTGAGGGTGTGGGCTATCCGGCGCGCCGATTGCTGATCTTCCGCCTCCAGAGCCGCCGCGAGCTTTTGCAGATCCATGCTGTGGCTGAACTTAAAATCCGTTAAAAGTTGCTGATACAGTGTTTCACTGCCCACGGCATTCGCGATCCCTACAGCGCGGTCAATCAGAAGACCGCCATTAGTTTCTCTGCGCCCCGGACTCTCCGCCCCGGTTGTTCTCGCCGGTATGGTTTTTTGGGTTATTATTTCCCGGGGCAGCCACTTGGCGAGCAACCGGTTGAGTTCCCCCGCATCAATGGGCTTGTACAGAAAATCGTTCATGCCGCT
>JAITNP010000211.1 GCA_031290455.1 Treponema sp.
CCGGCTTTCAGTGGAGGGAACCGTATCAGTGGCGGCTCTGGCCCAGGACTTAGGGTTGTCGGAGGTAACCATCCGTTCCGATTTGAAATCCCTTGAGGACGCGGGGTGGATCAACCGGAAACGGGGCGGGGCCGCGCCCAGTATGCACCGCAATATCCTGGAACGCCAGCGGGAACATCAGGAACAGAAGAACGCCATAGCCCAGGCCGCGGCAGCCCTGGTCCGGGATGGGGATGTGATCATGATTGAAGCGGGAACGACCACCGCCCTGATCGCCAAATACCTCGCCGGGAAACGGGACATCCATATTGTAACCAATTCCACCCTGGTGTTTTCCCATGGGCGTATGAACCCTAACCTGCAAATCACCATCACCGGCGGCGAATTCCGGCGTCCCACCGAATCCCTGGTAGGTCCCCTTGCCCTGGAAACCATTGGGCGCCTCAATGTACGGCTTGCCTTTGTGGGAACCGACGGCTTCACCCTTGAACGGGGCATGACCACCCATCTGGTGGAGGGTGCGGAGATTGTCAAGGCCATGAAAGCCCATGCCGAAACCACCGTCCTCGTGGCCGATTCCAGCAAATATGGCAAAATAGGTTTTACCCGGGTACTCGAGCTCTCCCAGATGGACCTCATCCTCACCGACTCAGGGCTTGGGAAGGATGCGGAGGCGGAACTCGCCGGCGCGGGAATTCGGGTACAGCGAGTAATGAGTAGTTAGGAGTGCATTGAATGAATAATGAGGAGCGTGTATGGCGCATGTATTGATAATGCCCCGGCAGGGTAATACGGTGGAATCCTGTATCCTGGTGGATTGGAAAGTGAAGGAAGGGGATGCGGTTGCCGCGGATACACCGGTCTGCGTGGTGGAAACCGATAAAGCCACTTTTGAGATTCCTGCTGGTATGGATGGAACGGTCCTGAAACTGCTCTGGGCAGCGGGGGATGATGTTCCGGTACTGGAACCGGTTGCGGTGCTCGGCAATGCCGGAGAGGATTGGCAGGCTGTCCTGGAAAAGACGGGTAAGCTCAACGGGGATGTGGGTTCTGGTTCGGCGGCGCCCGGCCCGGCTTCACCAGACACGGCATCCAGACACCTGGCCGTATCCCCCCGTGCGCGTCATGTGGCGGAAAAGGCGAGGCTGCCCCTGGAAGGTATGTCCGGTTCCGGCCCCGGGGGGCGCATCATCGAGGGGGATGTGCAAGCGGCGCTGCGCGACCGTCCGGCCCTGAGTGCGGCGGCGAGGGCAGCCCTCAACGGAGGAACCCTGCCGGCTGAAGGGGTGGGCTTGGCCGGCCGTCTTACCGAGGCGGATATAGCTGCTGCCGGGGCCGGCATTGGGGCAAAAACAGGGGGAATAGCTGCGGAGCATCCACCACAGGCACCTCTGCACGGTGCAGACTGGGGAGAAGGAACTATCACCGAAACGCCGGTTAAGGGTATCAGAAAACTCATCGCCAGCCGTATGCGCCAATCCCTGGCGGAGAGCGCCCAGTTCACCCTCAATGCCGCTGCTCCGGTACTGCGGCTGCAGGAAATTCGGGAACGTATGAAGACCGGCGATGAAAGTCTGGGACTATCCAGGATCACGGTCAACGATCTCATCCTGTTTGCGGTGTCCCGGATCCTGCCCCGTTTCCCCTTTATGAACGCCCATAAAATTGGGGACACCCTCAGAACCTTTGAACGGGTACACCTCGGGGTTGCGGTGGATACCCCTCGGGGTCTCATGGTACCGGTCATCAGAAACGCCAACCTCCTGTCCCTGAAGCAGATCTCCGCTGAGGCGAAGCGTCTGGCAACGGCCTGTCAGACCGGAGGCATAAAACCGGAAGAACTTGCAGGTTCCACCTTTACGGTTACGAACCTGGGCAGCCTTGGGGTTACCGCTTTTACCCCGGTGCTCAACGCCCCGGAAGTGGCCATCCTCGGGGTCTGCGGCATAGAACTCAAGCCTGTGGCCCTGCCTCCAGGCGAACAATCCGGGCCAACAGGGTACCCCGGTGTGAAGTTCGAACCTCATATCGCCTTCAGCCTTACCATAAACCACGAGGTGGTGGATGGAGCGCCGGCAGCGCGGTTCTTAAGCGCAGTGAGTAAAGCCATAGCGGATATAGACCTGTGGCTAGTGAATAATTAGGAGAAAAAGATTATGTATGATACGATAATCATCGGTGGCGGGCCAGGGGGGTACCTCGCGGCAGAACGGCTGGGACAGCTCAAGAAAAAGGTCTTGTTAATAGAAGAACAACACCTGGGAGGGACCTGTCTCAATGTGGGGTGTATTCCCACTAAGACCTTGCTCAACTCGGCGAAGCAGTACGTTCATGCCGGGGAAGCGAAGAAGTTCGGCGTTACGGTCCAGGGGCTGTCCTTCGACTGGACCGGTATTCAAAAATGGAAAAATGAGGTGGTGGAAAAGCTCCGCTCCGGCGTGGCCGTTCAGATGAAACGCTTTGGCGTGGATGTGGCGGCAGGCCGGGGGGAGCTTATCGCGGCGCCATCAGGCAACACCCCAGGGAAGGTACGGGTAACGTTGAGCGCCGGCGGGACTGAGGAGCAGAGCGGTTCTACTATCCTGGTGTCAACGGGATCGGTCCCGGCGCTTCCACCCATACCAGGGGCACAGGATAATCCCCAGGTGGTGGATTCTACGGGGCTGCTCTCCATTGAAACCGTACCCCAACGGCTGGCGGTCATAGGTGGCGGGGTCATTGGGGTGGAATTCGCCGGGCTTTTTTCCAGTCTGGGCGCAGCGGTTACGGTCATTGAAATGATGGACGAGATTATCCCCTTCATGGATAAGGAACAGGCTCCCCTGCTCCGCCGGGCCATGAGGAAGGTGAACTTTAAACTAGGCTCAAAGGTTGAAAAGATCGAAGGAGCTACGGTTCATTTTACCAACAAGAATGGCGCAGGCGAAAAGGTTGAGGCGGACCTCGTGCTCATGGCCGTGGGACGCCGGCCGGTCCTCAATACCTGGGGAGCTGCGGCGGTGGGCGTTGATATCGGGCCTAAAGGGGTCAATGTAGATGACCGGATGCGGACCAATATTCCCGGCATCTGGGCTGCCGGGGACGTAACCGGGAAAAGCCTCCTCGCCCATTCGGCCTACCGTATGGCGGAAGTGGCGGTGGCGGACATCCTCGAAAGCCTGGGGGAGCGCGGGGGAGCGCCAAACCGGATGCGCTACAACGCCCTGCCCTGGGCGGTCTACGGCATCACCGAAGCCGCCGGGGTGGGGATCACCGAGCAGGAGGCTGCCGCGAAAAGCATGGCCATTCTCAAGGCATCTCTCCCCATGCGCATGTCCGGCCGTTTCGTGGCGGAAAACACCTTTGCCGGCCAGGGCTCGGTCAAGGTTATTGCTGATGCGGCTACGAAGCAGATCCTCGGCATCCACGCGGTAGGGGCCTACGCCTCGGAGTTCATCTGGGGCGGGGCCGCACTCATTGAGCAGGAACTGCGAATCGAAGAGGTGAAGCAGCTCATCTTCCCCCACCCCACGGTTTGTGAGCTGATCCGAGACGCTCTGTGGGAACTGTGCATAGAACAAGGAGCTAAGGATGCCTAAAGCATTACTGGTGAATCCAAAAGAACTGCGGAAGCCGGATACCCTTAAAATCAAGGATATTCCGGTTAATCAATACCAGGGCGATTTCAACAAGGAGCGCGACCGCTACGGAATTGAGCGGCTCAAGCGGATATGGTATGATATGACCACCATCCGGGAATTCGAGACCATGCTCAACACCTTCAAGATCCAGGGGGCCTGGAACGGTATTGAGTACAACCACAAAGGACCGGCCCATCTTTCCCTGGGGCAAGAGGCTTCGGCAGTGGGGGAATGTGTCAACCTCTCCACTGATGATTTCATTTTCGGGAGTCACCGGAGCCACGGGGAAATCCTGGCCAAATGCTATTCCGCGCTGTGGCAATTGGATGACAAAAAACTTGCAGCCATCATGAAGGAATTCCTGGGAGGGGAGACCTTGGCCGTGGCGGAAAAGATCCCCTACAACGGGATCAAGGACCTGGCGGAAAATTTCGTCCTTTACGGGACCCTGGCAGAGATCTTCGCCCGTAAAGCCGGGTTCACCCGCGGGCTCGGGGGATCCATGCACGCCTTCTTTACCCCCTTTGGTTCCATGCCCAACAACGCCATTGTGGGAGGTTCTGCGGATATCGCCACCGGGTCAGCCCTGTACAAGCGGATCAACCGGAAACCGGGGATCGTCATCGCCAACATCGGGGACGCCTCCATGGGCTGCGGTCCCGTGTGGGAGGCCATGATGATGGCCGCTATGGATCAGTACCGTACCCTCTGGCCCCAGGAAGCCGGAGGCGCGCCGCCCATTCTCTTCAACTTCTTCAACAACTTCTACGGCATGGGAGGCCAGACCGCTGGGGAAACCATGGGCTATGGAATCATGGCGCGAGTCGGCGCCGGGGTTAATCCTGAAAACATGCATGCCGAACGGGTGGACGGCTACAATCCCCTGGCAGTTGCCGACGCAATAGCCCGGAAAAAGGAACTCCTCCTCGCGGGCAAAGGACCGGTACTCCTGGATACCCTTACCTACCGGATCTCCGGCCACTCCCCCTCAGATGCCTCCAGTTACCGCACCTCCGAAGAAATCAAGCTCTGGCAGGAGGAGGATTCCATTGCGGCCTATGGGACGTACCTCATCGAAAACGGGGTAGCCACCAAAGACGAATTGGAGACATTACGGGCAGGGGTGATTGCCAAGCTCCAGGCAGTAGTAAAACTCGCCACCGATGATGCGGTCTCTCCGCGCCTCGAAGGGGCCTTCATCGAATCGGTGATGTTCTCCCATGGCACAGTCGAGCAGTGTGAAGACCGGGAGCCGGAATTATCCCAGGCCGTGGCGGAAAATCCCCGGATAAAGGCCCTGGCGAACAAGGCCCGGTACGGCTTTGACGCTGAGGGAAAACCGGTTTCCAAGAACAAGGTCTTCCAGTACCGGGATGCCCTCTTCGAGGCCATGGTCCACCGCTTCACTATCGACCCCACCATGGCCGCCTGGGGTGAGGAAAACCGGGACTGGGGCGGCGCCTTTGCAGTGTACCGGGGACTCACGGAACTGTTGCCCTATCACCGGCTCTTCAACAGTCCCATCTCCGAGGGGGCCATTGTCGGCGCCGGGGTGGGCTACGCCCTGTCCGGTGGCCGGGCAGTGGTGGAACTCATGTACTGCGACTTCATGGGCCGGGCTGGGGACGAAATCTTCAACCAGGCCTCCAAATGGCAGGCCATGTCCGCAGGGCTTCTCAAGATGCCCCTCACCATCCGGGTCTCGGTGGGGACCAAGTACGGCGCCCAGCATAGCCAGGATTGGGCAGCCCTTACCGCCCACATCCCTGGGCTGAAAGCCTATTTCCCTGCAACCCCCTACGACGCCAAGGGCATGCTCAACCTCGCCCTCCGTTCAACCGACCCGGTGATCTTCTTTGAAAGCCAGCTCCTCTACGACATGAGCGAACAGTTTGAAAAGGGAGGCGTCCCCGAAGGGTACTACGAGATCCCTGAAGGGGAGCCGGTCATCCGTAAGCAGGGGAAAGACCTTACCATAGCGACCCTGGGGGCCACCCTGTACAAGGCAATGGACACGGCGAAAAAACTGGAAGCTGATTATGGCCTTTCTATAGAAGTAATAGACTTGCGTTTTATTAATCCGTTGTGTTATAATACGCTTATTGAGTCGGTGAAGAAGACCGGAAAGATAGTCCTTGTGAGCGATGCGGCGGAACGGGGGTCCTTCCTCCATACTGTGGCCAGTAACATCCAGACCTTCACCTTTGATTACCTGGATGCTCCGGTTACGGTGGTAGGAAGCCGAAACTGGATAACCCCGGCGGCGGAAATGGAACAGTTCTACTTCCCTCAGGGAGACTGGATCATTGATGCCATCCATGAACGGATCCTGCCCCTGAAAGGGTATCACCCCGTTACGGTGCAGACTACCCTGGATTTGATGCGGAGGAACCGGCTGGGAGTATAGCATGGAATTGATTGATTACGCGGGCATTGCGACTATTATCAGGGGACTCTGGATCAACACCTCAGTATATCCTTGGGTCGTGATGTATAGCCTCTTGGAACAAGCGGAGGAAATACCCCCGGATGCTTTTATCGTTGATATCGTCGCTGCATTGAGGAATGACCATACGATTGATGAAGATATTGCCGCAAAGATATTCAGGGAAGCCTATACCGCTTGGAAATTCGAAATAGCCCCCGGAGGGGTAGAAGCGGCGGTCAAGACTGAAACCATGAGGAAACAACCTTCTTGTGTCGTGGTAAAAAATAACGATGAGATCAAGGCCTTTTATTGGATAGACCGAAACCTTGATTCTGTTGGAAAACGAATGAAAGAAAAAAACGCCTCCCTGTTGGAAGAAAAATTGCCCCATGCGTCCATAATGAATTATGTCCCGGGGGTAAACGCGGCTCATCGCGCCGAGGTGGTCAAGAACAAGATAGCCCTGGTAACCGGTGGGGCCCAGGGGTTTGGAAAAGAAATAGTACAGAGCCTTGCCGAGTCAGGGGCGCTGGTTTTTATTGCGGATCTCAATAAAGAGGGGGCGGAAAAGCTGGCAAAAACCATCAATACCGCCTATAAGCGGACCGCGGCGATTCCCCTGGAGGTGGATGTTTCCAACGAAGGGTCGGTTCAGCGCCTGTTTGAATCGGTGGTGGAAACCGCCGGGGGCTTGGATATTTGTATCAGTAACGCCGGGGTAGTCAAGGCCGGCAGCGTTCTGGAACAGAACCTTGATGATTTTAAGTTCGTTACCGATGTCAATTACACGGGGTTCTTCCTCGTTGCAAAACATGCGGCCTTACTGTTCAGAAGGCAGCACCGTACCGCCCCTGCCTGGAAGACCGACATCATCCAGATCAATTCCAAGTCGGGCCTTGAGGGGTCAAACAAAAACAGCGCCTATTCCGGGGGGAAATTCGGGAGCTTAGGACTGGTCGCCAGTTTTGCCCTGGAACTGGTGGAATACAACATCAAGGTGAACGCCGTGTGTCCCGGCAATTTCTTTGACGGCCCCCTCTGGTCCGACCCGGAACAGGGCCTTTTCGTCCAGTACCTTAAGACCGGTAAAGTACCCGGCGCCAAGCAGATTGCCGATGTAAAAGCCTATTATGAAGCCAAGATTCCCATGAAACGGGGCTGTACTGGCGTTGATGTGATGTGGGCAATTTACTACATCATCGAACAGGCCTATGAAACCGGTCAGGCGGTCCCCGTGACCGGTGGCCAGGTGATGTTACACTAAGTTCTAGGCAAACATGGAATCTCAGACGGAAATGCTCTACAACCGTATCCAAAAACGGTTCAGGCACTTGAAAAAATGGGCTAGGCGGGTGGGGACCGATGCGTTCCGCCTCTATGATCGGGATATCCCGGAGATTCCCCTGGTCCTCGACCTCTATGGGAAGGGGGTTTCAGGGGCTTTGTACGAACGGCCCTACGAAAAGGATGAAGCGGAAGAACACCGGTGGCTTCATGACATGGCAGCAGCGATATCCGCCGCGCTGGAAATTCCCCTTGCCCAGGTGTTCCTGAAACAGCGGAAACGACAGCGGGGTACGGCCCAATACGATAAACTCCGGGACCGGCATTTTACCCAGGATGTCCATGAAGGGGGGCTTGTCTTTCGGGTGAACCTTTCGGACTACCTTGATACGGGCTTGTTTCTCGATGCCCGCAGGATGCGGGCCTTGGTCCGCGCCGAAGCGACGGGTAAAAAAGTGCTCAACCTCTTCTGTTATACCGCCGCGTTTTCGGTTCACGCCGCTGCCGGGGGAGCGGCGGAAGTTGATTCGGTGGACCTCTCCAACACTTACCTGGACTGGGCCGCAGTCAACTTTGGGCTTAATCACTATGGAGCGGTTAAAATAGATCCCGGAGTACGGTACCGGAACACGGCCCTCCCCCCTTTGAGGCTCATCAGCAGGGATGTACTGTGCTTTCTGTCAGAAGCGGCACAGGCCCGGCTTTCCTGGGATATCATCATCCTCGATCCCCCTGTTTTTTCCAATTCAAAAAAGATGACTTCCACCCTGGATGTACGGCGGGATCATCAGGGACTCATCTCCCAATGCCTCAACCTGCTTACCCTCGGTGGGACGCTCTGGTTTCGGATCAATGCCCGGCATTTCCGCCTTAACCCCGAAGATTTTCCCGGGGTGGACCTCAGGGATATGCAATCCCACACCATGGATGAGGATTTTAAGGGGAAGCGGTTATCCCCCTGCGTGCGTTTATCCTGCAGGTGATTTTTTACTATCATCGGCATTTTGTAAAGATTACTATTGACAAAAAAAATACAATCAATATACTATCCCGAAGCCGTGATTTATAAGGAGATTACTAATGCGGAAAATTGGATGGGTATTACTCATTGGTTGTGTACTGGGCGGTGGGTTTATTGGATGTGCGCACACTCCCCCTGCGCCGGTCGAGAAAATTGGAGTCGGTTTATTCGCGGATGGGGCATCAGAAGAAGCAGAAATCGTCATCACCAGACCATATGATGGATATGGAGGCGATTTACATATTTTTATTGATGGAGAATTACAAGGGACGCTGGCAGCGAATGAAATCGCAAAATTTATTGTCATCAACGGTCCACACCTCTTAAAAGTAGAGTGGAAGAACAAGCGGGATGCTGCGTCAGATGAAACGAAACAAGTTACCGCTCACTCTGATAGAAATGTATATCAGGTTAAGCTTAATGAGGTAAAAGGGGGTTATAGGCTTACCTTGCTGTCAGAAGGAATAACCGTATTATCCGGAAGCGGAGTAAGAAAAAGCAGTGTGGTTGAAGAAGCGGTACGCAAAACCTATGATCAGTTAGCGGCGAATATTTCCAAAGGTTCAAAAATCGCGATCTTGAGCATTTCCGCTGGAAACCCCAATGAGGCTGAATTTATCATTGAAGAATTGACAACCTTATTAGTCGGTTCAAAGCAATATAAGGTGGTAGACAGGAAAAGCCTTGATGCCATCAGAGAAGAACAAAAATTTCAAATGTCCGGGGAAGTTAATGACCAATCAGCAGTATCCATCGGGGAAATGGTCGGGGCCCAAATTGTAATAACCGGTAGTATTACCGGAGATGGGACCACGAAACGGTTACGATTAAAGGCCTTAGATGTTCAATCCTCCGAAATTGTGGCAATGAGTGCGGAAAGGATGTAATACCCTTTGCCCCTGGGATTTACACCCTCGAAAAAAAACGGTACGATACAAATGGAGGAATTATTCATGCAAAAGAAGCATATTGTGTTATTATGTTGCGCGCTCTGCGCAGCAGCGGTCTTGTATGCCGGGGGTAAAAAGGAACCTGGTTCTCCCAATGAAGCGCCGGGGACGGATAATTCGTTGAGTACCATCCTTTCCAAGAAAAAGCTGGTCATGGGGCTTGACGATTCGTTCCCGCCCATGGGTTACCGCAACGATAACAACGAAATCGTGGGTTATGATGTGGACCTCGCGAAGGAAGTTGCCAAGCGTATCGGGGTGGAACTGGTGCTCCAGCCCATAGACTGGAACGCGAAGGAACAGGAGCTTAGTACCGGAGAGATCGACTGTATTTGGAACGGGTTTACCATTACCCGGGAACGCGCCGAGGTCCTTAATTTCAGTAAACCTTATCTCAGGAACGCCCAGGTTGTGGTGGTGCGTGGGAATTCCAGCTATACCACCCTTCAGGACCTCGCGGGTAAGACGGCGGGGCTTCAGGCAGGCTCCTCCTCGGTGGACGCCCTTGATGCGACACCGGAGCTCAAGGCCAGCCTTAAAGAGGTCATTGAATACAAGGACTACCTCACCGCCCTCATGGATCTTGACACCGGCGGTGTTGATGCGATCATCATCGACCTGGTGGTGGCAAATGACAACATCAAGCGTTCGGGAAAGAGCTTCCGGCTCTTGGATGCAACCCTCGTACCTGAAGAATTCGGGATTGGTTTTAGGAAAAATGATCGTGCCCTCAGAGACAAGGTTCAGGAAACCCTGGAGGCCATGGCAAAGGATGGAACGGTAAACCAAATCACCGTCAAATGGTTCGGATCAGACATTTCCATCATTGGAAAATAATACCGCATGATGGCCATGCTCGGCGTGATGCTGCAAGGGGTGGTGGTATCCCTGGAAGTGTTCTTTTTAACCCTGCTTTTTTCACTTCCCCTTGCGTTTCCCGTCGCGTTTGCCCGTATGTCACGGAACAAGGTGGCCCGTGGACTTATCACCCTGTACCTCTTGATCATGCGGGGTACACCCCTCATTTTACAGCTTATCTTTATCTATTTCTCACCGAAATACCTGTATCGCTTCCTCTACGATAGCTTTTCAGGGTTCATCAGCGCTGTGGGCTTCTGGCAGGGATTGCAGGTCCTGCTCTCCTACAATCGCTTTACCGCGGTTATCCTGGCCTTTACCCTGAACTACGCGGCCTACTTTGCGGAGATCTACCGGGGCGGCATTGAGTCCATTGCCAAAGGGCAGTACGAGGCGGCGAAGGTGCTGGGGTTTACCCGGTTCAAGACCTTTTGGCGAATCATCATGCCCCAGGTGGTAAAACGCATCCTGCCTTCCACCACGAATGAGGTGATCACCCTGGTCAAGGACACAGCCCTGGCCCAGACCATCGGGGTTGCCGAGCTTTTCCACGCGGCCCAGAATGCCTCGGCCCGGGAGTTTTCCACCATGCCCATTTTCATAGCCGGGGTGTTTTATTTTGTCATGAACTGGGTGGTTTCCTTTGTGTTTACCGCTGGCGAGAAGAGACTTTCCTATTATTCCTGATAAGAATTATACCATGATGGACATAATCAAAGTTGAAGGGCTTTCAAAATCCTTCGGGACCCTGAGCGTACTCAAAGACATATCCTTTACCGTGGGACAGGGGAAAGTTGTTGCCATCATCGGGCCTTCCGGTTCCGGGAAATCTACCCTGTTGCGGTGCATCACGAACCTGGAAACGGTTGGCGGGGGGAGTATCGCCATATCCGGCGCCGCCATGGTGCGGGATGGGGTATATGCGGACCCTCGTGTCTTGCGGGTCCTCTGCCGCAAGGTTGGCCTCGTGTTCCAGAACTTTAACCTCTTCCCCCATTTTTCGGCACTCCGCAACATCACCGAAGCCCAGGTCCATGTACTGCGCCGCACCTCTCGGGAGGCCGCTGCCCGCGCCCATGCCCTGCTTGAGAAGATGGGGCTTGCGGAAAAGGCCGCGTCCTACCCCTGCGAGTTATCCGGCGGGCAGCAGCAGCGGGTGTCCATTGCCCGGGCCTTGGCGCTGGACCCGGAGGTTCTCTGCTTCGATGAGCCGACCAGTGCCCTCGATCCTGAGCTTACCGGCGAAATCCTCACGGTTATCCGGGAACTGGCCGCCGAGAAGATGACCATGGTCATCGTAACCCACGAGATGAGTTTCGCACGGGATGTCGCCGACCGGGTACTGTTCATGGATGGGGGACACTTCGTGGAAGAAGGGGTGGCTGCGGAGGTGATCAACAACCCCCAGCACGAGCGGACCAAAGCGTTTCTGAAGCGCTTTGATGGGTGACGTTAAAAACAAGGACGCAGCGTTCAAAATAGCGGTATACTATAATGCATGAAACCACTACAAGAAACCGGAGAAGCGGCGCGGCGGGCCTTTCTTATTGGTATCAGGGATGATAAGACCGGGCGGGAAGAAGCCGAATCCCTGACAACAGAGCTCGCGAGCCTTGCATCGACCCTGGGGGTTGAGATTGTTGGTAAGGAAACCGTGCATCTACGGGAAACCCATCCCCAGTACGGCATGGGGACGGGAAAGGCCCAGGAGCTTGCGGATCGGGCTGCGGATTCCGGGGCAGACTGCCTCATCTTCGACCGTACCCTCTCCCCTTCCCAACAGCGGAACTGGGAACGCCTCACCGGAATCGCGGCGGTTGACCGGGAGGAGCTTATCATTCAGATTTTTGCCAGCCGCGCCGCCACCCGGGAAGCAGAACTCCAGGTCGAGCTGGCATCCCTCACCTACAGCCTTCCCCGGCTCAGTCATAAGTACATCGACCTTGCCCGGCAGCGGGGGGGCAGGTACGGCGCAAAAGGGGCGGGGGAAACCAAGTATGAGACCGATCGCCGGCAGGTGGAACAGCGGATTCACCGGATTAAACAGGAACTAGTCGAAGTCCGTAAACACCGGGCGACCCAGCGGAAGCAGCGGGAACGGATTCCCCTCCCCGCATGCGCCTTGGTGGGCTATACCAATGCGGGTAAATCCTCCCTCCTCAACGCCATGACCAATGCGGAGGTCCTGGTAGAGGACACGCTCTTCGCTACCCTTGACCCCACGACACGACGGCTTGAGATGGAGGGACGACCGATCCTCCTCACCGATACGGTGGGCTTCATCCGCAGACTCCCCCATAACCTGGTGGACGCCTTCCGCGCTACCCTTGAAGAAGTCTCCCGGGCCGACATCCTGATCCATGTACTCGACGCCTCGGACCCGGACATTGACCGCTATTTTGAGACAACCCTGGGGGTGCTCCGGGACCTTGGGGCAGATCACACCCCTATCATCACCGCATTGAATAAATGCGACCGCCTTACCTCCCCTGAGGCATTGGAACAGCTCCACAAACGGTACGGGGATGCGGTGTGTATCTCCACCCGGGAACGAACAGGCCTCCCCGAACTTGCTCTACGCATAGACCTGCTCCTCTCCGGGGATGCCCTGACGTTCCGATTTCCCGCAGATCGCCATGACCTTGTAGCCCTCCTCTACCGTTCAAGCACGGTCCTGTCGGAACGCTATGAAGCAGAGACCATTATCATCGAGGCGAGGACCGGGGAGCGTATACGGGAGCTGTTACAGGCATATCGATGCCCGACACCAGCCCCTAGTCCTTGATATTGTACTTTCTGCGGAAACGCTCAATACGGCCTGCGGTATCAACCAATTTCTGCTTGCCCGTAAAGAAGGGGTGGCAGGCGGAACAAATTTCAACCTTGATATCCCTCACGGTTGAACGGGTTTCAATCACATTTCCACAGGCACAGGTAATCTTAGTCAGTTCATATTTAGGATGAATCTTTTCTTTCATCTACGGTAATCCTCCAAGCTGCATGCCTTAATCCATCCCTGCAGTGCCGGTATTCATGGACTTAAGGAATGCTTCATTATTCTTACTTTTCTTCATCCTGTCAATCAGGAGTTCGATGATCTCGATGTCATCCATGGGATTGATAACCTTCCGGAGGATCCACATCTTCTGCAGTTCCTCTTCGGAGAGGAGCAGCTCCTCCTTCCGGGTCCCGGACTTCTTGATGTTGATAGCCGGGAAGAGCCGCCGGTCAGAGATACGCCGGTCCAGGTCGATTTCCATGTTGCCGGTACCCTTGAATTCCTCAAAGATAACCTCATCCATGCGGCTCCCGGTTTCCACCAAGGCGGTGGAAATGATGGTAAGGCTCCCTCCCTCCTCTATGTTCCGGGCAGCCCCAAAGAACCGTTTCGGCCTATGGAGGGCATTGGAATCCACCCCTCCTGAGAGGATCTTTCCGGAGGTGGGGACGGTCTGGTTGTAGGCCCGGGCCAGGCGGGTGATGGAATCCAGGAGGATGACCACATCCTTCTTGTGCTCCACCAGGCGCTTGGCCTTTTCCATGACCATCTCAGTAACCTGGACATGCCGGGAGGCCTGCTCATCAAAGGTCGAGGAAATAACCTCCGCCCGAACGGTCCGCTCCATGTCGGTTACCTCCTCGGGCCGTTCATCAATGAGGAGGACGATGAGGTACACCTCGGGGTGGTTCCTCGTAATGGCGTTGGCTATTTTCTGCATCATGATGGTCTTGCCCGTCCGGGGCGGGGCCACGATAATCGCCCGCTGGCCCTTTCCAATGGGACAGAACAGGTTGATAATCCGGGCGGAAACATCATCGGTAACGGTTTCAAGGTCTAATTTGTGATTGGGATAGAGGGGGGTGAGGTTATCGAAGGGAATACGGTTCTGGGCTACCGAGGGATCATCATAATTGACGGTCTCGACCCGGAGCATGGCAAAGAACCGCTCCCCTTCCTTGGGACTGCGAATCTGACCGTAGACCGTATCCCCGGTTTTTAGGGCAAACAGCCTGATTTGGCTGGGGCTGATGTAAATATCATCCGGCCCGGGAAGGTAGGAATTCTGGGGGCTTCTGAGGAAGCCGTAACTATCGGGCAGGATTTCCAGGGACCCATAGGCGTAGATGATGCCCCCCCGGTCGGTATGGGCCTTGAGAATGGAAAAGATGATTTCCTGCTTCTTGAGGGATACCATATCTTCGTGGGAAATATTATAACAGGCCGCCAGTTCCCGCAGGTCTATCATACTGAGCCGGATGAGTTCATTGATGCAGAGCCGGGGCTTGCTATTGTCCTGATCCATCCGGGGTTCCGGCTTTCCGTAAATATCCGGCATGGAGGGCAGGTTCTTAGGAAGCGCCGGTAAGGGCGACATGGGAGCTGAATCAGACACCGGAACAGCGCCAAGCAGGCCCGGACCTCCCGACGAATTGACCTGACCCCGGTTATAGACCCCCCGGCCCCGGGGTCGTCCGGGAGCAGGATAGGGTATATCCCCGGCGAAATTCTCTTCCTGGTTGCCACCGTCGGCATTGACCGGCCCCTCATATCTCCCCCGGTTTTCCCGGACCGGAACCGTCCGCCGGCCCCTGGTCCGTACCACCACCGCTCTACTGCTCGGACGTTCGCTGATATCGTCATCAGCGGCATCATCTTCCTGGGGCGCATCCCCAGGGGGAAGGGAACCCTCCACCCCATCGGTTGCGGTAGCTTCCCCTTCAGAGGGCTGATCCCCTCCAGTGAACGACGGAATGACCGTTTCTGCAGTGCCACCAGATGGTATTGAAGGAGCTGCTCCATGCACCTCAGCATCTCCTTGATCCATTGCAAGTAATTCTTCACTGTTTTCCGCTGTTTTTGGTTTTCGAATCTTCCTTACTACTGCCATTAATTACACCACCTTGCTATTATTTTGCTTCCGCATAAACAGAATGAGAAAAAAAGAATATTATGCACCATGTATGTTCAAACGTGTTTTTTCCTGTTAGATTATTGCTTACCATTCGAAGGATTACAGTATTTAAAGGACAATAAAAACCCTAGATTTTCCATTACCCTCGGTATCTGTTTGTTATAATCCCTGAACCCTTTCCATGTCAATACAACACACCACAATTCATGACCGGGTGATCCGGTTTATCAGTTCCCCAAGGGCAGTAAGGGCAGCGGCGGCTCGCAGGTCATTCCGGGAACCGGTATAATGAAACACCGATGCCGCCGGTTCCTGCCCTCGCACTGCCGTGCCTATCCATACCGTGCCCACCGGTACCGAAGTTCCATCCCCATCGGGACCCGCAAGGCCGGTTACCGAAACGGCCATATCAGCGCTGCTTCGCGCAAGGGCGCCTTGGACCATGGCGCAGGCGGTCTCTCGGCTTACCGCCCCATATTGCCGGATCAAATCCGGCGCTACCCCCAGCATCGCGGTTTTTGCCGCCCCAGTATAACAGACAAAGGAACCCCACAACACCCCAGAAGCCCCGGGGATCCGGGCCAGCAGGTCCGCCACCAACCCTGCGGTACAGGACTCCGCCAGGACCAGGGTCTTGGAAGCAGCGGATAGTTTGTGGATCAGCCCTTGGGCAAGCGCATCAGTCATTGGTCCGCTGCAATTCCGCCTTGATCTCCTGGGTTGGACGGGAGAATATTTCCACCTCCGTGTCAACCCCGGTCATGCTGCACTGGCCTTCAAAAAGCACCCCATCGGCTATCCGTAAGCGTGCCGCAATAAGATCCCCCCGGACTTCCGCTCCGGGGAACATATCTATCTTATCCGTGGCGCTTACCGGGGCGACGACCGTCCCATAGACCGTGAGGGAGGTTACCGAAATATGATCCGCCTTAACCTCCGCTCCCTTATCAACGATGAGCGCACCGGTCGCCTCAATGGTTCCCTCGAATTTTCCCCGGATGCACAGGGTTTCTTTAAACCGGAGAAACCCTTTAAATTTGGTCGTCTCTCCAAACACCACTATCGGGGAGCCATCTTTCCTTTTCCCTGCTGTTTTCAGCATGTTTGTTCCTGCCCTTTCATACTGTTGCCATTATCACCTATTCCTGATGGAAAGGTCTACGGATTTGACTCTCCAGATCGATAAGGCCAATCTCGTTTTTCTTGAGGTCCTTCCATTCAGTTATGGTTTTCTCAATACGGGCATCCAGCTCCGCGATATGGTTTCTAACGGCCTGGGTTTTTTCCGTAATGACCCCCAGCAGTTGGGGTATATGATCAGGGGACCCTTCATCCTGTGAAATACGGGCAACGATCCCATCCAGTTCATCAATGCTTTTTACAAAATCCACTATGTTGCGTTTCATATCAGCGCTTAATTCTTCCGCAAGGCTCAAACGGGACGCACGGACTGCAATCTGGGCAAAGAGTTCCCGGTTACGGAGCACCGCCCGGATCCGTGCAAGCACTTCGGAAAAGTTAAAGGGCTTGGTTATATAATCATCCACCCCCAGTTCAAAACCCTCCACCTTATCCTTTACATCATCCAGCGCGGAAAACATAATAATAGAAATTTCCCGAAATTTCGGATCCTTCTTGAGGGTTTTCGTCAATTCCCAGCCGGACATCCGGGGCATCACATTATCCAGCATGATGAGATCCGGATAAAAACGCCTTACCTTTTCCAGCGCCTCCACCCCGTCATTCGCCTTTTCTACAATAAACCCCAGCTTGGTAAGCATAACGTGAAAGAACTCAAGATTTATCACCTCATCATCAACAATGAGGATCTTCTTATGTGGGTTCATATTGTTCCTTCCTTTATTTTATTTTATTTTTTTACAATACGCAATACTATCCCAAAGAGCAACATAATACAAGCAGCGGCCACAAAAAAGCGCGGCCAGATATCCCCATAGGTGGTATACCGGGTAACCGGGATGACGATGGGCACCTGGACACTCAACTGGGTTTCAACAAAAGGCGTTGCCATGGCTATAATGCTGCCGTTGGGGTCTATGGCGCAGGTCTGTCCCGATGCGGTGGAACGTACCATGGAACGGCGGTTTTCCACTGCCCTAAACACCGCCATGGAAAGGTGCTGCATCTGAGCAGGGAGGCTTTTCGACCAGGCGTCATTGGAAAGGTTGACGATAAGTTCCGCCCCGTTCCGCACAAAATCCCGGGAAAGATACCCAAAGGTATCTTCAAAACAAATGGGGCTTGAGAATTTAAGGCCCTTGATATCAAATACCGTGGCCTCATTGCCCTTTTCCCAGAAATGGGTATCCGCATTCTTCAAAGCCGTATAAATCAGGGGAAGCTGTTTTTCATAGGGGAAATGCTCGGTAAAGGGCACCAGGTGCAGTTTACGGTAGAGTCCGACGATTTCACCCTGGTTAAAGAGCATGACGGCGTTATAATCCACCCGATCCCAGGTACCATCCCGCACCACTTCCTTACGGGCATCATCATTCCCAATCACAAAGGGAACCTCCTGCCGGGCAAGATAGTCCAGTAAGTCCTTAACCAGCGCGTACGAACGGGGATCATCCCGGTAGGTGGTATGCCAGTAAATCCGGGGGACAAAGGCCGTTTCCGACCAGACCACCAAATCCGGCTTCGGTTCCGCTTTGAGCGCCTCATCGGAAAGACGCTGTAACACCTCAAAATTTTTCCGGTAATCTTCCATACCCCCCCGCCATGGGTCGGTGTTATGCTGAATCAGGGCTATCCGTCCCGTTGGAGCGGAGGCATAGTCTACCGGGGCAATGAAGCCATAGATAAGGGTACCGGTGAGAGCGGCAAGCCAGAGTAGCGCGGATATTCGTTCTTGCAGGAAGGGACCTGAAGGGCCAGGGCCCCTCACCCCCCCCCTCAATACAGCAGCCAACCATGCTGAGGGAAACACCACCAATGCAGAGACTCCCCATACCCCAAAGATATCGGCAATCTGGATAAGGGGAATAACCTGCCATTGGGAATAACCGGTAATGCCATAGGGATACCCCAGAAAGCCCTGGGTACGGAGGTATTCAAAACCAATCCAGAGGATCCACTGGAGTATATACCCCCGCCGGGGAAACAGGATAACCGCAAGCTTCAGGAGGGGAAACAGGACCGTAAAATAACCAAGATAAATGACCCCAACGATAAGACCCGCCAGGGGATGAAAAACACTTAACCAGTAATTAAAGAGACCATACGCAGCATACCCATACAGGGCGCCCCAAAAAAAGGTTGTCCTGAAACGTACCCGGTGGATAACCCAAAATACCGGGACATACGCAATCCATCCCAGGAACGAAAGCCCATTTTCAAAAAGCAGATTAGGAAAAGCACCGGCAAAAAGCACCGCTCCCAGGAGTATCGCCCCCAGATGCATAAAAAGATTGGCTAATCCCTTCCTGCCCTTTGATGCGGTCATGTATCGCTTCCGGCGATATCAAGGGTATCTGCTTCCAGATCGAATATCTCCGTATCCTTCCCCAGGTCCCATACATTCTGCTTTAATTCCCTGCCGGGCCTGAACGTGGCAATCCCGTGGGAATTAACAGAAACGATATCCCCGGTTTTCGGATTCCTCGCTTTCTGCCGCCCCTTCCGCACCTTGATTTCAAAGGTTCCAAATCCGCGCAGTTCTATTATCTTCCGTTCAATAAGAGCATCCTTTATCGTATCGAGAAAAGAATCAACAATGATCCGAATTATTTTACGATCCATACCGTCTATACCGGTCCCTTGATACACCGACTCAATAATATCGGCTTTGGTATACTTGTCTCCTGTCATGATGCCCTCATTACCAAACCCCGGTATGCACTCGTTACTGAGCCACTTTCACGGAATTAAAAAGCCGCTGCATCCTTGATTTTTTACGGGCTGCCGCGTTTTTCTTGATAATACCCTTCCGGGCGGCGCTATCAATTTTCTTAATCATGTCTTTGAGCGCCGCCGCCGCTTCGTCAACTTCTTTTTTCTGGGCTGAAACCACGAATTTCTTCACACTGGTCCTCACGGAACTTTTTACCGCCTTATTCCGAATACGCCGCTCTTCACTTTGCCGATGCCGCTTTTCAGCGGAACTGCTTTTACCTGCCAAAGGGAACCCCCTACCTATAAAAGTAAACAAAATTGATAAATTAAACCGATAAAACCCAATCAACGATCGCATTTACCGGATCAACACACTCAGGTACCTATTTGAAATCCGAAGGACGCCGCTCCTTCCGTTTGCATTTTTCGCATTCAGCAATATTTTTAACCTTGCCATGCTCAAAAAGGGTCTTCATTTTGACTTCACCCCCGCAGGAACAGAAGAACTTCTGGGTAGCGCTGGAGGTACGGGAATTTTTACTAGCCTGAGCCATACTGCATCTCCTTATAAGAAATTATGTTATTAAGATACTATGGACTTCATGCCGCTGTCAATGCTATGTTTCGGCGCCGTCTCTCAATATCCCGAAATGACGGCAGGGGCGGCGGGAAGAGCGGTTCCGGTATCAGCCCAGACCTTATCCCTGGCATATTCCGAAGGGTATCCCTTTCTAGTATCATGAGGGTATGCTCAAGCCATATCTACTTGATGAGACCCGGTCCTATGCGGTGGTATTTAAGCCGCCGTGTATGCATTCGGTTCCATTGAAGCGGGAGAACCAGGATGGCGGAAGCCGGAAATCCTCTGAGGCGGAAACCCTGCTGGATTGGTTTGCCCGCCGTTTCCCGCCGGTGCTTCAGATTCGGGGGAGGAAGCTGGTGGAAGGGGGTATACTCCACCGCCTTGATTATGATACGCAGGGACTGGTCCTGTTTGCGAAGACCCAGGCTAGCATGGACGACCTCGGCCTCCAGCAGGAGGCGGGGCTTTTTCTCAAGGAATACAGCGCCGTGGCGGTGTCGGAAACGCTTCCGCCGCTTCCGGGGTTCCCTCCGGATCCGCCCCTTGGCGTTGTCCCTCTGGTCATTACCAGCGCCTTTCGCGCCTATGGGCCGGGAAGGAAGGCGGTGCGTCCGGTGCTTGTCAATGCCCCGATTCGGGGCGCTTCAAAGGATATCGCCCTGGATCAAGGGAACCCCTATCAAACTGAAATTACGGCCATGACCCCTCAAGGGGCGTTTACCCGTTTTTCCTTGCGGATTACGCGAGGGTTCCGCCACCAAATCCGCTGTCACCTGGCGTGGATAGGACATCCCATCCTGAATGATACCCGCTACGGAGGCACAGTTTCGGGGGTCCCCCCTCCCGCAGCTTCCCCTGATAATCCGGTCCCCGGTTTTCTTGCCCTCATAGCCCAGAGTATTTCCTTTGATGACCCTGATTCAAGGGAAAGACGGGGCTATACTATTGAGCCATGATAAGCCCTGATTTCTGCGGCAAGGTAGAACGATCCGGTTCCTAAAATGGGAAGCCCCTGTTTCCGGCCCAAGGCAATGGCCTCCTCAATGGCCTTATCCGTCTCCTTGATAAAGCACAGCGACGGCCCTCCTTTGGCTTTTCCCGCCTGGTGCGCCGCGATTGTTTGAAACGTCTCGTATACCTTTTCAGGGAAACTGACTTTATAGGTTCCCGGGGTGGTAATAATAATATGGGCAAAAACCGGAATCAGTATCTGGGCCATGGTTTCCGCGGCCTTGCCGGCGACGCATCCGAAGATGAGGATACCCCCTTTTCCGTACAGTCCGGTGAAGGTTTCTATAGAGGCTGCTACGCTCCGGGGCGTATGGGCGCCGTCTATGACGATGATGGGATCCTCCCCAATCCGCTCAAACCGGGCAGGCAGGGTAAAGTCCTTAAGCCCGGTATGGATGGATTGTTCATGCAACCCGGGAAAGGCGATCTTGGCGGCGATAACCGCCATGCTGGCGTTCTTCGCCTGGATCTCCCCGGGTATGTGTATTGCGAGTTCCAGGGGGGAGGGAAGGGAAAGGGGTGGTTTACTATGCAGGGTAAAGGTGGTTCCCTCCCTTGAAAGCCGCAGGTTTTGAATATCCGCGACATCGGGAAAATAATACAGGGGCGCCTGTTTTGCCACAACGGCTTTTTGAAAGACCCCTAAAGCTTCAGGGCTTTGTTCCCCCAGGATGAGGGGCCTGCGGTTTTTTATGATCCCCGCCTTTTCTCTGGCTATTGCTTCAATAGTACTCCCTAAGACATCGGTATGTTCCAGTTCAATGACGGTGATCACCGATACCAGGGGATCCACCATGTTGGTCGCGTCAAGCCGTCCCCCCATGCCGGTCTCCACCACCATCACATCACACCGGGCCGTCCGGGCGCAGAGAAAAAAGTAGAGGGTTAACAATTCAAAGAAGGTCGGTTCCTGGTTGTCCCCTGCAGGGGCATCCGCCCGTTGTTTAGCCTCACGATAGGCTTCCACAATGGAAACCAGCTCACTGCCAGACCCACAGTATATGGATTCATCAAAAAAATTATTCCCCTGGGTTATCCGTTCCCGCTCTTCAGTTACATGGGGAGAAGTATACCGGGCGGTTTTTAAGCCTTCGGCCTCAAGGATGGCGGTAATCATTCCGGTAACCGATCCCTTCCCCTTGGAACCGGCAATATGGATGACTGGGGCGCATGTTTCAGGATGCCCCGCCACGCGTACCAGGATTTCCATTTGGTCCAAATTGAAGGTTTTAGAGATTTGTCCCTGTTCAAGGTTTTCAAACTGGGAAAGCCAAGTAAACACATCGGCAGCAGAGGAAAAGATATGATTATTCATAAGTATGAACTATATACCATTGCGTTCTGTTTGTAAATTGATCGCTTTCAAAGCAGCGGGGGAAGAAATGTACCGCCACCCTGTCCAACGCTTCCACTGACCGGTAACGTGATATATAATAAGGTCATGAAAAGATTAAGCCTACCATTTTTTTGTATCCTCTCGCTGGTCATTGTGGAAATACTATCGGCCCAGTCTGCGGGGATCACTAATTTGACTATATACGGCCTTAAGGGGCCTTCCGGAGTCGGCATGATTCGGCTCTTTGAAAATCCCCCTGTGGTGCCAGGTATAAAAAACGTTACGGTGGAAGCGCTGGCCCAGGCGGATTTAATGGCGGCCAAGTTTATTGCCGGGGAAGCTAAGATCGGTATCCTTCCCGCCAATGTGGCGGCGAAGATCGCCTCTTCAGGGAAACACATCCAGGTGGCGGCGGTAACCGGGACGGGGATGTTGAGCCTCCTCTCAGCGGATGAAAAGGTACGGCGCATCGAAGACCTGAAAGGTAAGACCGTGGAGGTTGCGGGCCAGGGGGCAACGCCGGATTATGTGTTTCGGCGTATCCTCATTGCTAAGGGACTTAACCCCGATAAGGACCTGAGCCTGAGGTATGCCCTTGCCTATCCGGAAATTGCCCAGTCCCTTATCGCCGGCAGGGTTTCCATTGCCCTCCTGCCTGAGCCTTTTGCCACCATGGCCCGGTCCGGGAAGCCCAGCCTCAGACAAATAGGCGATATCCAGGCCGAATGGATGCATGCTGGAGGCAGCGGGAACTACCCCATGACGGTGCTCGTGGTGGACGCGGATTTCGCAAAGGCCCAGCCCGAGACGATCCGGGCCATACTGAACGCGCTGCAGGCTTCGATTGAATGGGTAAGCGCCAATCCGGTCGAAGCGGGCGCCCTGGTGGAAAAACACAATCTGGGACTGCGAGCGCCGGTGGTCAGCGCCGCCATACCCCGGAGTAACTATATCTTTATCACCGCGGGGGAAGCACGGCCCTCCCTGGAGGCCCTGTTCAAAGTCTTTCTGGAATTTGCTCCCGCCTCAATCGGGGGAGCCTTGCCGCCAGATAGCTTTTATCTCAAATGAGCCGCGGGCCGCCTGTAAGTCCTCCCCGATGCAGCCCTGGGGGATCACGCCCGCAGGTATGGTCTTGGGTGGGCATTATCACCCTGCTGGTCCTGTGGGAACTAGGCTCCCGGGTTTTCGGGAGTAACCTCATATTTCCCGGTCCCCTGCCGGTCCTGCAACGGTTCATCAGCCTGGTACCAACGGAACGCTTTTTTCGTGCCTTGCTGTACACCTTTGGGCGGGTGCTCCTGGGGATGGTCGTTTCCGTGCCGTTAAGTGTCCTCGTGGGTATTGCTGCAGGGGTGGATAAGCGGGGAGGCGCTTTTTTCAGGCCCCTCTATGCGGTTATTGCCGCCACCCCGGTGATGTCGGTGATTCTTATCGTCTTTCTCATGCTTGGTCAGGAACGGACCCCGGTGTTCACCGCCTTCCTCATGGTTTTTCCGGTGATGACCGTCAATACCATTGAGGGGGTGCGGTCGGTGGATACCCGGATCCAGGAACTGTTCAGGATATACCCCGTATCCCCGGGGGAAAAACTCCGGTATGTGTATATCCCCGCGGTTATGCCTTTCATCCTAGGGGGCCTGCGGAGTTCCCTTTCCCTCTGCTGGAAGGTGGTGGTGGCGGCGGAAGTCCTGGTCCAACCGGTTCGCGCCTTAGGTACGGGTATGCAGATGGCCAAGGCCCAGTTTGAAACCCCTGAACTCTTCGCCTGGACCGTGGCCACCATAGCTGCCGCAGCCCTATCCCAAGGGCTGCTCACCCTGATCCTTTCGCGTTATAAAAAGAGGCGGCCATGAAGATCGGGATAACCAACCTCTGTTTTGGTTTTAATGAGCAGCGGTTTGGTGAAAAACTGATTTTTGACCGCTTTTCTCTTGAGGTGGGAGATGAAAACCCGGTGAGCATCCTGGGACCTTCGGGCTGCGGAAAAACTACGCTGTTACGGCTCATGGCGGGCCTCTTAAAACCCCGGTCCGGGGAGATCAAGGGTCCTGGAAATAGTTCCTTTGTGTTCCAGGAACCCCGGCTCCTTCCCTGGCTTACGGTTTTGGAAAATGTGATACTTCCCATAAAAAAAACAATGGGCCGGGAAGGGGCTGAAAAGCGAGGCCAGTATATTTTGGAATTGGTCTCCCTTGACCACAAGGCCGCTGCCTATCCGGGGGAGCTTTCAGGGGGGCAGCAGCAGCGAGCCTCTATCGCCCGGGCCTTTGCGTATCCCGCTCCGGTCCTGTTCATGGATGAACCGTTCCAGTCCCTGGACATCCCCTTACGGATAGAACTCATGGCAATGACGCTGTCCCTGCTCACGGAGGAACAGCGTCTCTGTATCGTGGTTACCCACGATCCCCGGGAAGCAATTTATCTTGGCCGGCGGATCATCGTTTTAGGTAACGCCTCCCAGGGCATCATCTTTGATGAACCGGTGGATATGGCGCCGGAGGAACGGGCATACACATCCCCTGGGCATAGCCATTTGGAAGCGCGGCTGCTTAAAGCCCTGGAAAGTAGAAATAATGCCTGAAAATCCCGGTGGTCTTGCTTTCTGAAGAAGCATGGTGTTCTTTAATGAAGGAATCAATTATCGCAGGTATGCAGGAAAAAATTGAAAATTGCTCTACAACCATAAATTGGTAAAATGTATCAGATAATTTATTCATCACAAGCCCAAAAAGATGCTAAAAACGCCAATAAATCCGGTCTAATGCACCGTTTTTCATATCAGGGTCAGTTTACCGATATGCCGGACTGGGGTTTCCTGCGGATTCTCTTCCTGCTCAAGCTTGTATAAGTCCCTCAGCATTTCTTCAAGCTCACTGATAGTCTTCCCCCTGGGTCCAATGATCGGGGTAATCATTCAAGTATCCCAAGTACCAGCCATCTTTTCCTGCCAATAGGTATAATCCAGTTCCATATTCTCCTTTTTGGGTATAGCGCAAGCAGATTATACCCCTGACAGTCGTTGCCGGAACTGGTAGAATGAACAGTGCAAAAAACGGCAGCAGCCCGGTTAAGGGTCGCCGCTTGGTTTGGATGAATATCCGATGAACGTTGCTTTAGTCTTGCTCAGTCCCCTTCTTTAATCCCAGCCATCATCTTGATTGTCAGAAGATATTTCATCAAATTCACCGGGAGTTCGGCTTCTCTGATAATCAGCATACACATTATTGTATCAATACAGCCCATCCTCTGGCAGTATTTGCCAGATTCGCACCGGATGTTGAGCCATAGATGGTGCCACTGGTGGTCCTGCCGGAAGCACATACTATGTTCTACGTTCAGTTGGCCCAGAGCAGGGACAGATAAGCCCCAGCCCTGAACCATGAACCGGGAGGGCCGCCAGACCACTTTGGCGAAGAAGGGGATCATCAAGGAGGTACATCAACCACTTGTTATCTGAATAGAGTTCAAAAGAATCGGCGGTGAACATCGCTTCCGTTAGCAGCCTGTCGGACTTCCCCTGAATTTGGCGATTTTTATATACTAATAGCATATATTTTGACTAAATTTTCAGACAAAATATATGACATTAGATGATATTTTGCTCAAAGTCCGACAGACTGCTAGGATTTTTCGCGTCCCCTTCCCCATCAGGGTTTCTTTGAAAGCGGTTCTTAATTTTGAAAGCCCTGCCGGATTTTAATATACAGCCGGTCCAGGGCCAGAGCGGGAGCCTGGTTATAGGTACCTACGGAAACGAGGGCTTCCTTAACATGAGTGCCCCATAGGGTGGTATAGGGGATTCCTCCCGGACCGACATTCCCTTGGCGGAGGCTTTCGGAAACCAGGGTCAGGAGGCTGTTCAAAAACTGGGAAAATAAGGCCCGAACCTCAAAATTTTCCGCCCCCGCCAGCACTTTCGCGACAGTCCCCTGGGCATTCCTGAGAGGTCTCCCAAGGCCCGCGGCTTCTGCAATGGGGGCGGTATAGGCGCCTAAGCTGACAAGCCCCTCTGGTAAGGGGGAATCCCCCTTGTTCCGTAGATCGACCACCGTGGCGGAAGCCACCGAAGCGATGAAAAAGGCCGCCAAGGGCATGAGGATTTCCCCAGAAACCGGGAGAAATGCATCAAGGTAGGCGCTGATCCGCCCTGTAGATCCAGGAGGACGCCTTTGGGAGTCCCGGGGGCTTCCCGGAGCATCTTCAGCGGCCAGGGTTTCCGCGAACCGGGCATCCCGGAATACCCGGCGTATCACCTCGGCTTCGATTGTCCTGGTCCGCTGGGTAAACCGGTAGGGCCTGAGCCGGGATAGAATGGTGGGGAGCAGGCTCTTTTCCCGGGAAGTGGTCAACAGGATGGTGAGCGATTCCGGGGGTTCCTCCAGGATTTTCAAGAGTGAATTCCGCGCCCCCTCCTGCATGTGGTCGGCATTTTCAATGAGGAGGAGTTTTCCCCTGCCCGTGGGAGCCAGATGGCTCCAATAAGCGGCCCGCCGGATGTGGGCAATCGGAATAAGGTCTCCAATACCTTCGGATTCAAGTTTTAAGGCGGTTTTGAGGATCCCATCGCAGCATTTTTTGATCTTTTCCTGTGGCGCCTCGCCAATTTCCTCCCAGGCCCCCAGGGTATCCAGGTCTTCCTCCAAGGATACCATATAGGCGCTTAGTTTTCCTATCTTGGGATCATCCTCCCAGAGAACCGGAGAAAAACGGGTCAGGAGTTTTCGTACCGACCGTATGAACAGCAGCCTTGTCGCTGCTTCCGGCCCGTTTAAAAAGACGGCGGTAGCGGCGGCGATCTCTCCGGAAAAAGCACGGGGACCCAGGATCAGGAGGTCCGGGTGGGAAAGGAGCCGGTGCAGATCACAGGCATGACAGGTACAGTCTTCGGGAGCGGCGGGATTTTCGCAGGAGCGGATCCGTCCCAGTTCCAGGGCCGTCGTTCCCTTGCCTGAAGCGGAAGGACCGGCAAACAACATGGAAGGCGCTACGATGCCTTCGGTTATATCATTGGATAATTGGGTTACCGCGGGCTGCCCCAGAATATGGTCAAACATGGCGGTCTATTCCTGCACTTCTTTTAATAACAGGGCGGCAACATTATCAACCGCTTCGCTGTGTATAAAGGGTAGAAGTTTTTCCGCAAAAATACTCCCCTCAAGAACCGGCCTTTCCTTAAAGAAAATGGGCTGAACAAGGTTCAGCACAGAAATCACCAAGGCCACCAGGACGATTCCTTCAACCAGCCCAAAGAGAACCCCTAAAACACGATCCACCGCGCTCAATTTAACCAGTTGGATGATATCCTTGAGGATGTATTCCAGCACTTTAATCACCAAAAACACGATAAAAAAGAGGATAATGAAGGCAAGGATTTCCGGGATGAATTGTACCTGCTCAAGAGAAGGGATTTTTTCCCGTACAAAGACCCCACCGTTTTTATAGAAAAAGATCGCCCCCAGGAAGCCGAATACGACCGCCGCCATGGACAGCACTTCTTCGATAAATCCCCGGAGGGCACAACGGATGACAAAAATGAGGATAAGAACGATGAAGATAATATCAATTGGGGCTAGACTGTTCATAATACACGCTCCTTTATGGGTTGGTCTGGTGATTTTCAACGGTTTTTTGTAATACCTTTTCCAGGATAGTTTCGGTGATGATCTGTGCTCCGTCCCTGTCGCCGATTCGACCGGCAGCAGCGGCCATGGCCTTCCGTTTTTCCGCGTCCCTGGCGATTGATGTAATGGTTTGTATCAGGACCTCCGGGGTCCCTGCCCCAAGTACCACTGCGGCGCCGGCCTTTTCAAAGAACCGGGCATTTTCCACCTGATCTCCCCGGGTTCCGGAACCCTGTAAGGGGATAAGCACCATGGGCCGCCCAACCGTGGCGCACTCCCAGATGGTTCCGGCTCCGCTTCTGCCCAGGACCAGTTCGGCGGCGGCAATAACATGGGGCATTTCCCCCCGTATATAAGGATAGGGCCGGTACCGTTCAGTGGCATCTCCCTCCTGAGCCGGACCGGTCTGGTGCACCACCACGTACTGTCTCGTAAGTTCCGGAAGGCTTTCCCGGACCAGCTCGTTGATTTCCCGTGCCCCCTGGCTCCCCCCCAGGACCAGCAGGATCCGCTCCCCCGCTCCAACCTGGAGGAAGGCCCTTCCCCGGGCCGGATCCGCGCATCGAAATTCAGGACGCACGGGGTTGCCGGATAGGACGATACGATCTTGACAGGACCGGGGGAAAAAAGCCGCCGTATCCTTATAGGTGGTGAATATCCTGTGGGCGAACCGGATATTCAGCTTTGTGGCAAGCCCCGGACTAAAATCCGATTCATGGGTACATACAGGCACCCTCAGGGACGCGGCAGCAGCCACGGGGGGCACGCTCACGAAGCCGCCCTTGGAAAAAAGCATCGCCGGTTTTTCCCGTTTCAGGATGTTCCTGGCAACACAGAAACCCGCTCCTACCTTAAAAACATCCGTAACATTCTGTAACGAAACATAACGCCGCAGCTTGCCCGAGGGAATGCCGAAAAACTCGAATCCCGCATGCAAAACAATGGATTCATCCATGCCGGTATTGGAACCTATCCAAAAAACACGGTAATCCCCCTGTTTTTGTAAGTACGAAGCAACCGCGAGACCGGGGTATATGTGTCCCCCGGTCCCCCCCCCTGCAAAAGCAATATGGACCATACTTAAAACTAAAGTATCCGCGGATTTTCCGCAATATAGGGGAACTTCAATGCGGAATAGGCTTAAAGCGAGACGAATTTCAATGGAGGCTCTTGCAAAACCCCTCATAAACCCATAAATTATGACTTGGAGGCTTAAGTATCATGGTTAAATTATCGGTCGGTATAAAGCTTAAAGGCGGATTCATTATTGTCGCGCTCATCACGCTCATCATTGGTTTTATCGGGCTTTACGGGATTGTTACGCTTTCAAAGGAATTAGAATACATGGGCGAAAACCGTATTCCAGCCATGAGGATTTTACAGGATCTTGAATGTCAGCGGGTTGTGGTACGGCTCCAAGTCTATGAATGTATGGTAACCGAGGGAAGAAGCAACCGGCTTGAGACTCTGCAAAAGATAAAACAGACCAGGGTGGGCAGCTTTAAAGATGTTGATTCCAATTGGAATCAACTCGCAACGTTTCCCTTTAGAACCACAGAAGGCCAACGCCTTATGGGGACCCTTAAAGAAACATATAACAATTGGCGGGTATCATACCATGCGGAAATGGATAAAGAGATTGATCGTCTTATCCAAATGAAAGAAAGTCCGGAGCTTGACGCGTTTTACGATTACTTCCAGGACAGACAGCTTGAGTTAAGTCCGCATACAGACCGGTTCAGCGCGGCCCTTAACGCATTGCTGGTTCAGCAGACCGCTACAACGAATACTAGTGTCGAGGATAGTTCCGCGATGGGGAAAAGGCTTTTCGTTGTGATGTTCATATTTATGGTTGCGGGTACAATATTAGCGGTTCTCCTTGGATTCATCATCGCGGGACTTATCGTTAAACCAATCAAAAGCGCGTTTGAATTACTCAAAACCATGTCCGAAGGCAATCTAACTCAAAAGATCGAATCCAAAAGCGATGATGAAATCGGTCAAATGTTAAATCTCCTCAATACTACCCAAGATGCGATTAAAACCCTTATTTTAGCAATCCGGGACAAGGCGAGTACCCTCTTCAACATCGGCAGCGAACTGACTTCCAACATGACAAAGACTGCCACGGCAATTAGCGAGATCACCGCCAATGTCCAGAGCATCAAGCGCCGGGTCATCAACCAGAGCGCCTCCGTCACCGAGACTAACGCCACCATGAAGCAAGTTACCGTCAACATCGACAAGCTCAATGGCCATGTGGAAAAGCAGATCTCCAGCGTGGCCCAATCCTCCTCCGCCATCGAGGAGATGCTCGCCAATATCCAGTCGGTCACCCAGACTCTCGTCAAAAACGCCGAAAATGTCAAGAATTTGGCGGAAGCCTCGGGAATCGGCCGCTCCGGCCTTCAGGAAGTAGCCGGCGACATTCAGGAAATCGCCCGGGAGTCAGAAGGTCTTCTGGAGATCAACGCCGTGATAAAAAACATCGCCAGCCAGACCAACCTCCTGTCCATGAACGCCGCCATCGAAGCCGCCCACGCCGGGGAAGCGGGGAAGGGCTTTGCCGTAGTGGCCGACGAAATCCGCAAGCTCGCCGAAAATTCCGGCGAACAGTCCAAGACCATTTCCATGGTCCTCAAGAAGATCAAGGAATCCATCGACAAAATTACCCGGTCCACCGACAAGGTGCTCAACAAGTTTGAAGCCATCGACGGCAGCGTCAGGACCGTGTCGGACCAGGAAGAGAACATCCGGAACGCCATGGAGGAACAGGGCGCCGGGAGCAAGCAGATCCTGGAGGCTATCAGCCAATTGAAAGAAATTACCCAATTGGTCAAGGGCGGGTCGGTGGAAATGTTTGAAGGGAGCAAAGAAGTTATCAAGGAAAGTAAGAATCTGGAACTGGTAACCCAGGAGATCACCACCGGGATGAACGAGATGGCCACCGGCGCGGATCAGATCAACATCGCGGTGGACCGGGTGAATACTATCAGCGGTGCCAACAAGGAAAATATCGACATCTTGATCCGGGAAGTTTCGCGCTTTAAGGTGGAATGAACCGGACTTTTATCATGGAGTGCTTGTGAAACTTCAGTTTTGCAAGAACTTCAATTAATAATTAATAAAGATTAATAAATGAGGAGAAAAACGGTGAAGATTGTAAAGGCGATCTGTGCACCCGGGCGCACGGGGTTCTTTTTCGATGATCAGCGGGCCATCAAACAGGGGGCACAGGCGGACGGTGGGAGTTACTCCGGGACGCCGGTAACCCCTGGGTTCAAGGCGGTGCGTCAGGCGGGGGAGTCGATTTCGGTGATGCTGGTCCTGGAGGATGGACAGGTGGCTTATGGGGACTGCGCTGCGGTACAGTATTCCGGGGCCGGTGGGCGGGACCCCCTCTTTCTGGCCCAGGACTTTATCCCGGTCATTGAGGAGCATATTTTCCCCTGGCTCGTGGGAAAAGAAGCGGATAGTTTCCGTACCCTCGCGGGGGAGCTGGAACATAAGACCATTGACGGCAAACGGCTCCATACCGCCATTCGGTACGGGGTATCCCAGGGGATCCTTGACGCGGTGGCCCGGGCGAACAAGAAGCTCATGTGCGAAGTCGTGGCCGGGGAATACGGTCTCACGGTCCGCCCCGAACCAGTACCCATCTTCACCCAGAGCGGCGACACCCGGTACGACAATCCCGATAAGATGATCATCAAGGGCGCCCAGGTATTACCCCATGGGCTTATCAACAATGTAAAGACTAAGCTTGGTGAAAAGGGAGAACTCCTCCTGGACTACGTTACATGGCTCCGGAACCGGATACAGCAGCTCCGCTTGAGCGATTCCTACGCACCGGTACTGCACCTGGATGTGTACGGTACCATCGGCCAGGTGTTTGGTAATGATAACTACGGAGGGATGGCGGATTACCTTGCTACGTTGAGTAAGGCCGCCGCACCCTTCAAGCTGCGGATCGAAGGACCCATGGACGTGGAGGACCGGGAAAAGCAGATGCGGGCATTGGCTGCGCTGACTACGCTCGTGGACGAGCGGGGTATCCCCGTGGAAATTGTGGCTGATGAGTGGTGCAATACCCTTGAAGACATCCGCTACTTCGCCGATAACCGGGCAGGCCACATGGTGCAGATCAAGACTCCGGACCTGGGGGGAATCGGCAACATCGTGGAGGCGGTACTCTACTGCAAACAAAAGGGCATTGGCGCGTACCAGGGAGGCACCTGCAACGAGACCGACCGGTCCGCTCAGGTATGCGTCCACCTGGCCATGGCCACCCGGCCCGACCAGATCCTCGCGAAGCCTGGTATGGGGGTGGATGAGGGGTACATGATCGTCTACAACGAGATGCAGCGGATCATCGCCCTGCTGAAATAGCCCCTTTCAAAATGCCGGCACAGGAAAAGATTAGAATGAAAAAGCTCATGATTCTGCCGCTGCTTGATGCGGTGGATACCTAAACCGAAAAAAAGAAGAAAACCGCAACGTTTAAAGAAGGGAGAAATGGAGTTTTGTATTAAAAATTTCTTTTAACTTCTTTGAAACGTTGCGGCTAAAAAATTCGAAGTCCTTAACCGGTTGACATTGATTCACCATGGACTTGGGTTACTTGAATCCAAAGGTCTCCTGATTTCTGCTTCACTGGTAATGCCTTGTCTGATAAGCTCCAAGACTTGATCAACGCCTTCCGCCTTGCCTTTCACCTTTCCTCTCGCCTCGCCTTCCGCAATACCTTCCACCCAGCCGTCCGCCTTGCTCACTTTAAGGGCGGTATCCAAATTCCATTCAGTTACTAACATATTTATGACCTCCGATCCATGTAAATATAAGAAATCTCTCAAGATATTGTGTTCTATACAGTATCTCACAGCCGC
>JAITNP010000222.1 GCA_031290455.1 Treponema sp.
CCTGTTACGAGGATATATTTTCTGTTTTTAGGTTTATACCCTTTTTGTTCCAATTCACTTGCTATACTTTGCCGTAATTCCGGCTTTTTCTCAATAATATCTACTGCCATCAACAGGGCGTCAATCACCGTGTTTCCCGTAACCGTGATATTCGCGCTTATTTTTTCCTGTAACAGATTATTCCGCGAGGTTTCGGTCGGCGCAAAACAATAGTCGCACAGGCGATCCGTTAATTGCCGATTCATCTCTTCGGGCCAGGGGGATGCCATGTTATACGTCCGTAAACCCGCTTCCACATGGGCTACTTTTATGTGCTGATAAAACGCAGCAAGTCCCGCCGCGAGGGATGTGGTCGTATCGCCATGCACAAAAACAATGTCAGGCTTCACGTCTTTTAACACATCCCGCATACCAAGCAGAACTTTCGAGGTAATATCGTATAAGTCCTGATTGGGGGCCATGATATTAAGGTCATAATCAGGTTTAATGGCAAAAACTTCCAGAACCTGATCCAACATTTGCCGGTGTTGACCAGTAACACAAACCTTGGTATCGAATCTCTCAGGATATTTTTGAAACGCTTTCACCACCGGCGCCATTTTTATAGCTTCAGGCCGCGTCCCAAACACGAGCAACACTCTCTTCATTCAATTATTTCCGTACGCCGCAAAAATCCAGTTCAATCTTTGTGGCATCCATCGGTATATGCACAAACTCTTTATGCCGAACCAGCCACACAACAATATCCGCTTGGGTATACGCATCTTGATACAAAGTCAGATTAAACGTTTTATGCCCTTTAATATTCGGTTCAACCACCAGCACGTCCGCTTTTGCCTCAGAGATAATCCGTGATACAATATACTTCGCCGGAGATTCCCGTAAATCATCAATATCCGGCTTAAACGCCAACCCCATACAAGCCACAACCGGCTCCGTATCCATCCGGCGGACAAAGTTCTCACAGGCTTCCAATACCCTATTCGCACACCAGTCGGCTTTATAATCATTCGTTTCCCGCGCCCGCTTGATAATCTGCGCCTGCTCAGGAAAATCCGAAACAATGAACCACGGGTCTACCGCGATACAATGCCCACCGACCCCGCACCCCGGCTGCAAAATCTTCACCCGAGGATGTTTATTCGCCAACTCGATCAAATCCCATATATTGATACTGGATCGCTCACAAATCATGGACAATTCATTCGCAAAAGCTATCTGCACATCCCGGGAGGCGTTTTCAGTCAACTTGCACATCTCTGCGGTCCGGGCGTTGGTCTTATGGAGCGTACCGTTTACAAACTGCCCGTAAAATGCCGCCGCCTTATCGGCGGATTCAGGATTAAGCCCGCCGATAACCCGGTCGTTATGTTCCAATTCGTACAACACATTTCCTGGCAGTACCCGTTCAGGACAATAGGCGATATACAGCGCGTTCTTTAATTCCGGTCGTTCCTTAAAAATAAGCTCCGCCATTTTTTCCGTGGTCAGCACCGGAGATGTAGACTCTATCACGAACAGATTCCCCTCCCGCAACAAAGGAATAACCATCCTCGTTGCAGACTCCACGAAGGATATATCCGCCCGGTGATTCTGCTTAAACGGCGTCGGAACCACAATAAAAAAAGCATCCGCTTCTTCCGGTTGTAACGCAGCCTTTAAACTACCCTTCTCCACCACGGCTTTCACCAGCGCATCCAATTCAGGTTCTACAATATGTATCTTCCCCTGATTGATGGTATCCACCACTTCCTGATTCACATCAACACCGACAACGGCAATCCCTTTACTCGCAGCCACTGCCGCTGATGGAAGACCGATGTACCCCAAGCCCATAAAAACTGCTTTCATAGTTTCCTGATTTTAATACGGTGATTACGATATTAAGAAATAATACCACTGCAATATTTTTGAGAAATGCACACTAATTTTAAAAAGAATTTACCGGATGAACTTGAGTATCAAGATATAAAAAGAATTAAGGGCTGCTATACACTAAGATAAAAATCAAGCAAAAAATTAAACAAATTTTTATTACTAGAGAACTTTCCCCTTGGCGCTGCATGTTCCATTGCGCCCATTTATAACAACATAATCACCGGATAAATAGTCATGCGCCGAAACAGCATTAACGTTTCATACCGGATACTAAGAGCGATTCTGCTTAGACACAAAATCACCTTACCGCGTTTGCAAAACAAAGCGGTTAAATTGTAAACAACTACTATCTAAAACAAGTACACACAACCGAATTTACTCAGGAACCTCCCCGAGAAAAAGCAAAAACACCGACGCTCCCCTCGGGGAAAACATCGCCATCTTCTGAAAACGGGCTTCCTTGTTCCACTCCCATCCTCATCTATTTAATAATATATCACAATAAAAATTTAATGTCAACATCTTCCGCATATTTTCCATGTTTTTTTACATTTTTTTGTGTTACAAAGGCCATAGCAGAATACTCATTCTGTTAATCCCAGCTTTTGCAGGGTGCCTTGAGCCTTTCTTGCGAGGCTGCCGTTTTTATCCTCGGTTAAGGCCCGGACTTCCGTGGCAAGGGAGCGGAATTCGTTATTGGCGGTCATGTCCAGGGCATAAGATTTTTCGATGACCCCGCCGGAGGCAAAGAAGCGGCGGGTGAGGTCCTCGACGCGCTTTGTTTTTGCCCCCCCGATGGCCTTGAGGAACCCGTTGTACAGGGCGGTTTGATTCTTGCGCTTGGCCTCATCCAGTTCAACGATCACCTGATCCGCATACGTGTCGGCATTGTTGTTGATGAGCATTTCCGCGGCAAGCAGCCGGACCCGGTCGGGGGTTTTACGTTCGGTAAAGAGGCTTTCCAGGGACGACAAGGCTTCTTGGTTGCCGATGGCTCCGAGACTCCGGATGGCCGCGTCTTTGACCGTGGGAACCTCATCATTTTCAGCGCGGAAACGCAGATACGGGACCGCACCGGTTAGTTTCCGTTTTGCCGCGGCATCTGCGGCGCCTATGCGGGTACGGTAATAGGAATCCCGGAAACTCTCCAGGATGGTAGCATCCACCTGGTTGCCGGAAAAGGGGCCGAGGGCGGTGAGGGCGGTGGAACGAATGTTGGGGTCCGCTGCGGAGACCGCCTGGAGGATCGCCTCAAGCCCCGTGTCATCGCCGATCTTTGAAAGGGCATCCACCGCAGCTATACGCAGGACCACCCGTTCTTCGTTGTTGCCGGCAATATCCGCAAGAAAAGAAACGCTTGCTTTAGAACCGGTTTCTCCCAGGGCGGTGATGATTTCCCGGCGGTTTTCGTCCCCCGGATTCCGGTTGGTATAATAATCCAGTAAGTAGGCTGCCACCTCATCCCCCTTGTCCCCGGAGACCCGGCCCAGGGCCTTGAAAGTGGAACCCATGAAGCGCCGTTCTTCTGTGTCCAGGAGCTTTTCCAGGGGCGATATGGCCGCCGCGGCCTTAACCTTTCCCAGGTAATCAATGGCGGCAAAAACGATCTCATTGGCCTCATCATCCCGGTTTTCTATGGCCTGGATGGCCCGTTCCTCAAGGCCCTCCTTGTTGCGGTCTCCAAAGAAGGAGAATACCCCTGCAAGGATATTTCTATTGCGGGTGTTCTGCATCAAGGTGATGAGTTCATCATCCAGGTAATCGGTGTTTTCACTTTTCAGGGTTTGGATTAAGGCGGCTATTTCCGTTTCCGTGCCGTAATGGATGGTATCAAGCCGCCGCTCCTCTTCGGATTTTACCGGGGACACCGATGCTGGGGTGCTTCTTTTCTGAGACGAGGTCTCCTGGGAAAAGAGCGTCCCGGTAAGGGAAAAAAATACCCATACAAACACGCACCGGGCATATACATGGTTCATTGCTGCTCCTCCTGGGTGTACCGCCGCAAAAAATCAGTCTTAAACGATAAAAAGCGGTCTTCTGCTATGGCGTGGCGGGCATCCCGTACCAGCTCATGCAGGAAATAGAGGTTATGGTAACTTGCCAACATGGAACAGAGGATCTCCTGGGTCTTAAATAGATGCCGCAGGTAGGCCCGGCTATACTTTCGGCAAACCTTACACCCACATGCTTCATCTATCGGCCTAAAATCAAGATGATGTTCGCTTTTTTTGAGCGTTATGGTCCCCTGCCGGGTAAAAACATGGCCGATCCTGCCGGCCCTCGTGGGGAGTACACAGTCAAACATATCAATACCCTGTTCAATGGCGGCCAGGATGTACTGGGGGGTCCCGATGCCCATGACATAGCGGGGCTTTTCCGGAGGTAACAGGGGAGCGGTATAGGCAAGGTATTCCCGGAAGACCTCCTCCGGCTCCCCCACCGAAAGCCCCCCAATAGCAATACCCGGCGTATCCGAGGCAATCACCGCTTCGACGCTTTGCTCCCGGAGGTCCTTGAAGAAATTACCCTGCACAATGGAAAAAAGGGCACCCCCATACCCCTGCGCCACTGCCGCGTCCCAGGCATGTTTCGCCTTTTCGAGCCATAGATTCGTAATCCGCAGGGCCTTCATCGCTTCTTTATAGGAAGTCCCCCACCCGGTACACCAATCAAGCTGCATCTGGATATCGCTGTTCAGTATGGCCTGAATCTCCACCACCTTTTCAGGGCTTAATATATGGTAGGAACCATCAATGTGGGAGCGGAACTTGACCCCTTCATCGCTTATTTTTCTGAACGGTGCCAGGGAAAAAACCTGATACCCCCCGGAATCGGTGAGGATGTTGCCCTGCCATCGCATAAAATCGTGGAGGCTCCCGGCAGCGGCAATCACCTCGGTTCCCGGCCGCAGGTACAGGTGATAGGTGTTTGAGAGGATTATCTGAAAGCCGATTGCGGTCAGATCGTCAACGGTGAGGGCCTTGACCGTTCCGTTGGTCCCCACAGGCATAAATACCGGGGTCGAGACCGGACCATGGGGTAACATCAGAAGCCCGGTCCGGGCGTTACAGGAAGGGTCACCATGGTGCAGGGTAAAAAAGGGAGCCATAAAGAAACTTATAGCATATACCGTAAAAAAAACAAAGAGCCAAATTGAAGTCAAATCAATGACAACTTGACCATAATAATATAATATGCTATGGTATACCGTATGAAAGCATTAACGGTTGGTGAAATTAAAACTCATTTTTCGGATATCCTGGTGCGCGTACAGCATGGGGAGCAAGTAAAAATATTATATGGGAGAGCAAAAAAGCCAGTTGCCATGATAGTCCCCTTGGAGGATATACGTAATCCAAGGAAAATTGGTATTTTAAATGGTAAGGCTTCATGTACCATGACTAAAGAAGAGGTTTGAGGAGGATGATTTATTTACTGGATACCCCGGTGTTTATTTGGGCAACGCTTGAAACCAGCCAATTGAGTAAGGCGGTACAGCAGGTCATTACGGATAAAAGTAATGAAATTTGTGTCAGTACCGTATCATTTTGGGAAATTGCGTTAAAAGTAAAAAGGAATACCTTTTCTTTTAACGGTATTGATATCAAAGATTTTCCCAAATACGCACGCATCATGGAATTTACTATCCTTGATCTCACTGCAGAAGAAACCATTTCATTTCATGAGCTTGCGGTAACACACCTCCATCCGGATCCCTTGAACCGTATGGTAATATGGCAGGCAATCAGCCAAGACATGATTTTAATCAGCAGGGATGGGATGCTTGAGCCTTATAAGGAATGCGGGCTTAAGGTCTTGTGGTAATCACCATGCAGAAAAAACTGGAAACCTGTTTGCGGCTCATGCTTGAAAACAGCCCGGATATTATCATCTTTCTGGATAAGGAGGGGCGTTTCATCTTCTGTTCACACACCTTCTTGAAACTCACCGGTCATATTGATGGGGAGGATATCAAGGGGAGCCACTTTGCATCGGTATATGCAGCCTTTGGGGATAGGGCCTTTGTAGCACAAGCCCGGAAACGGTTCGAACAGATGAAAACGGAGTATAAGACCATCAGAGAGCATGTGAGCATCGATTTTTCCGGTACGGGGAAGGACCGCAGTTATTCCATCAACAGTACCCCCATGACGGATGAGGCTGGTAATTTTGACGGAGCCATGGTGATATACCACGATATTACGGACCTGCTCCGGGCTGAAGCGGATGAACGTACCGCCGTTATGCTGGACGCAACTCCCCTGGCCTGTACCTTCTGGGATGCGGAGGGTACCCTCCTTGATTGTAACCAGGAGGCGCTGAAGCTTTTCGGCATTGCTTCAAAACAGGAATTGCAGCGCCGTTTCTACGATCTTTCCCTGGGAATGCAGAGCGACAGCACTTTGAGCCGCTACAGGGTTCGGGAGAATATCCGCCAAGCCTATCGTACCGGCAGGATGCATTTTGAATGGATGTACCGGACCGCGGCCGGGGAACCCCTTCCCGCGGAAGTAACCCTGGTGCGGGTTGCCTGGCGGGATGATTACCGGGTGGTGGGATATACCCGGGACCTTCGGGAGATCAAGGCCCGGGAAGACCAGATCCGGGAAACTGATGCCCGTAACCGGACCCTGGAGGTACAGACCTTGGCTGCCCAGGTTGCTTCCCAGACCAAAAGCAAGTTCCTCGCCTCCATGAGCCATGAAATCCGTACCCCCATGAACGCGATCATCGGGATGAGTGAGGTCATGCGCACGGATAACCTGGATGCAACCCAGCAGCAGTTTTTTCAGGACATCAAAAAAATGTCCCGGGCGCTCTTGCAGATCATCAATGATATTCTGGATATTTCCAAGATCGAGGCGGGTAAGCTGTCATTGGTTCCGGTTCATTTTAACCTGGTGGAATTGTACGATAATATCTGTTCCATGAACCAGTTCACTGCGGATTCAAAGGACCTGGAATGGCGGCAGTCCTTTGCCCCGGCGGTGCCCCCGGTCATATACGGCGACGATGTGCGGATCCGTCAGGTGGTTACCAATATTGTCAACAACGCCATCAAGTACACGAAAGAAGGGTACGTTGATTTTCAGGTGAACCGCGCCGCCCGGCATGACCGGGAGTATCTGGTCTTTAGGGTACAAGATACGGGAATCGGCATTAAGCAGGAGGACTTCCCTAAGTTATTCGGTGTCTTTCAGCAATTGGACGGGGAATCCAACCGGGGCATTATAGGGACCGGCCTTGGTCTGGCCATTACCAAAAACCTGGTAACCATGATGGATGGGGAGCTTGAATTCGAAAGCGAATACGGGGTGGGTTCGGTATTTACCATCTTCCTGCCCCTGATGAAGGGGGACCCCGAACAGGTTGAGTGGCACGACCCCCGTCTCCGGGTACGGGCTACCGATGCGGTACAGGTCCTCGTGGTGGATGATAATCATATCAATCTCAAGGTTGCCCTAGCCTTCCTCGCCATCCATAATATCAAGGCGGATACTGCGGCAAGCGGTATTGAGGCGATTCAAAAGGTCCAGGAGAACCGGTATGATCTGGTGTTCATGGATCACATGATGCCTGAAATGGACGGTATAGAAGCGGTCCGGCGGATCCGTATGCTGGATGACCAGCGGCTAAAAACGCTGCCAATAATCGCCCTTTCTGCTAACGCGATTGCGGGGATGCGGGAACGGTTTCTTGCCGCGGGGATGAACGATTTCATTGCCAAGCCCATTGACCCCGGGGAACTGAACCGGAAACTTGCCAAGTGGCTGCTCTCGGAAAAAATATCCCGGGTTGCAAAGCTGAAACAAACCACCGATACATCATCCCCCCAGGGGGCCAATCAAGAACCGGCCATTATCGACCCAGCGGCAGGGCTTGCTAATATCGGCGGCGATGCAGTCTTATACCAGCAGCTTCTTAAAACCTTCAGAAAGGATCACGCCGGGGATGTTCAAAAAATCAGGGACGCGCTGGAAAGGGGGGACCGCTCCCTCGCACACCGCCTGGCCCATACCTTAAAAAGTACCGCCGGGTTACTCGGCTCCCACCAGGTTATGGGCACCGCCTTGGCGATTGAAACGGCCTTATCCAAAGGAATCGTCCCCCATGCCCTCCTGCACATGGACCGGCTTGGGGCGGAAATGGATGCCCTCTTGTGTGCCGTGGAGTCTATTTCCGAACCATCTTCACCCGGTACCAAACCATCTGAACCAAAAACCGGCGCACCGGATCAACAGAAAAGACTTGCTCTCATTGAAACCCTCCGGCCCCTCCTGGAAGCGGGAAACACCTGCAGCCTTACCTATATCACAGACCTCAAGGCAGCGTTTCCTGATCAGGAGGTGGGGGACGGACTGCTTATCCAACAACTGATACAACAAATTGAAGATTTTGAATTCAACGATGCCCTGGAAACGCTGTTGCGTGTTAAGGAGGACTATTATGGAAAATAACGGTAAAGACAGTATTCTGATAATTGATGATGAAAAGGCAAATCTCATGGTGTTGAACCGCATTCTGTCCCCGGACTATACGATTTTTATCGCAAAGTCAGGCCGGGAAGGACTCAGCCGTGCCATAACGGATAACCCGGACCTGATTTTGCTGGATATCATCATGCCCGGCATGGATGGGTTTGCAGTGCTTACCACCTTGAAAGCCCAGGAGGAGACGAAACATATCCCGGTCATTATTATTACCGGCCTAGACAACCCCGATGATGAGGAACGGGGCTTTTTGCTCGGCGCGGTGGATTATATCACCAAGCCCTTTAAGAACGCTATTGTAAAAGCCAGGGTAAAGACCCATATCCAGATAGTAAATCAAATCCGCACCATCGAATGGCTGGGCATGGTTGATGGTCTTACGAATATTCCAAACCGTCGGCGTTTCGATGATCGCATCGCCATAGAATGGCGGCGGGCCATGCGAGAGCAACAACCCCTTTCATTCATGATGATGGATGTGGACAAGTTTAAAATCTACAACGATACCTACGGGCATCCCCAAGGGGACACCCTGCTCAAGACCATCGCCAAAATCTTCGACGCCACGGCCATGCGGCCTACGGATCTTGCCGCCCGGCTTGGGGGAGAAGAATTCGGCATCCTCCTGCCGCAGACCGAATTAGACGCCGCCCTGCGCCTTGCCGAAAAGATCCGGTCCGACGTGGAGGCCCTCCGAATTCCCACCGCCGATGGGAAAACCATCACCACCACCACCTTAAGCATCGGACTTGTTTCACAGATCCCCACCAAATCAATAACCCTGGAAGAATTCATTGCTCAGGCTGACCGCAATTTATATACCGCTAAGAAAAAAGGCAGAAATCAAGTCTGCTCTTAAGCATTCGCTTTCAGGGCAGCCTGTTTCTTCAGATTCTGGATATACTCGCTGTACCTTTTGTCAGTCATAGCAATATGAGTTAATACCCAGTCCTTGAGATATCGAACAAAAACATTCGGAACAAAGCTCTTACCACTTTCAAACCCCTGAACATCCGCAAGGACCTTTTTTACAAAACTTTCATGCTGCCGCTTGTGTTCAGCGAGTTCAGGATAGTTGATTTTTTCCAAAATCTGCTCTTCTGCCGCAAAGTGATACTTTACATAGTCCACGGCGCTGCGGATCGTCTCCTTAAAATATATCCGTGCCGTCTCATCTCCTTGAAGACAGCCCGCATAAAGCGTATTAGTCATCTTAATCAGTTCCTTGTGCTGATCATCAATAAACGGAATATTCACCGAATACCGATCATCCCATTCAACCAAAACGGTATTTTCGTCCATCCACTACCTCCGTGATATAACTTCCGCTATATCACTACTATAATAGTAAAATCCCGGTGTTGTGTCCACCCCCGGATGTGTCCTCTGGCTATACCCGAGGGTTGATTAGGGCGTAACTTCCGGGAGATATTTCCAGTACCGTATTGGCATGAACTGTTTCTGGAGTTTCGGGTTATGCCGGCTTTCGTTGTGTATCGAATGATGATAATGCCGCCACCAGGCTTCCCAGGGGTCCGCGGCGGCGCTCCCCGGGGACCGTGTTTCCCCGGAGCGGAGTTCCTCCGGTAGTCCGGTTTCCAGCCGGGCTTCTTCTCCTGGCGCCCGGAGTAAACACAATCGCCGTTTTTCATCAATGATGGCCCAGGATGTTTCACCAAAGCGCAGGGTAAAGTATTGGCCCAGGGCAGGAAGGATGAAATGGTCCGGGGCGCAGTGGGCGATGTACAGCCCCGCGGGGTTGGGAGTAAACCGGAGGAGTCCTCTGAAGCGGTCTACTTCATGCCGGGCCTTGAAAGCTGCGGCCAAAACGGTCCTGACCACCGGATCGCCCCGGTCGGTCCCGGCCTTTTCCGCCGCGGCCCGGGCAGCAATCTGGGCCATAGAGAGCGAAACCGCCGAAACACCGCCCCCACCCCGTGCCGTTGTCCATGCCGCATCCCGTGCCGCGGCAATAACCTTCCAGCCAAAGCGGATAATCTCAGCCTCAATGGGTAATTCACTCATCCAGGCATGGAGGAATTCGTCATACGCCCTGGCCGAAACTTCAAAGAGTTCTTCCGCGCCCGCATGAAGGGTCTGGTTTTCTATTGGCCGGGGACGTTCCTGCGGTTCACTAAAGAGTTCCGGCTGGGAGGACCCTTCGGTTGTATTGACCTGCGGTACCCGGCGGATCCGATCCGGGAGGATGGCCTCCTGTGTCAGGGCGCCCGGTGCTGAAGCGTCCCGGCAAATCCCATCCAGCATCGTAAAAAGCCCGTCAAGGCTCCCGTCATATACCGATTCGATCATACCTGCCGCTTAAAACTCGAAAAGGGGAAGCTGAAGCCCCGCACCATCACTATCCGAGAGACGGCGGCGGATCCGGTCAGGATCATCGGGCCGATCCAGGAAGGACCCCGACAGGGTGATAAAATACCGTGCCCGTTTGAGGACCACCCCAAGACGGCGGAGGCCATCAAAGGAAAGGGACCGGGACCGCCGTACCTCAATGATACGCCGGGCTGTTTTCGCCCCAATGCCGGGAACCCGGAGGAGTTCCTCATAATCAGCCCGGTTGATTTCCAGGGGGAACCGGGCGGTGTGTTTGATGGCCCAGGCGCACTTCGGATCCAGGTGGGCATCCAGGTAGGGGGTAGCCTCATCCAGAATTTCAGCGGCGGTAAAATGGTAGAACCGGAGGAGCCAGTCCGCCTGGTAGAGCCGGTGTTCCCGGACCAGGGGAGGCCCGGGGATGGCGGGCAGCCGGGGGTCCGGGATGCCGCCCCGTCCGGGAATGCCCACGGGGATAAAGGCGGAATAGTATACCCGCCGGAGGGAAAATTTCCGGTAGAGCGCGCCGGAAAGGGCAATGATCTGCCGGTCATCTTCCCCGGATGCCCCCACGATGAGCTGGGTACTCTGTCCCGCCGGGGCAAATGCGGGAGTGGATTTGATACGCCGTCTATCCTCCTCGTACTGGACACTGGTCCGAAACACCTCCTCCATGGCCCCCAAGATCACCTTCCCCGACTTCTCAGGCGCCAGGGTTTGCAGGCTTTTATCCGTGGGAAGCTCGATGTTGGCGCTCAGGCGGTCCGCCCAGGTTCCCGCCTCACGGATGAGTTTTTCCCCGGTTCCGGGGATGATTTTAAGGTGAATATAACCGCCATACCCTGCCTCGGTCCGTAGCTTCTTCGCGGTTTCGATGAGTTTTTCCATGACGATGTCGGGATCGGCAAAAATCCCCGAGGAAAGAAACAGTCCTTCGATATAGTTCCGCCGGTAAAACTCACCGGTCAGATCCACGAGTTCCGTGGTGGTGAAAGCGGCCCGCCGGGTATCTGCGGAGCTGCGGTTCACGCAGTAGGCGCAGTCAAAGCGGCATACATTGGAATAGAGGACCTTCAAGAGACTGACACAGCGGCCATCTTTGGTCCAGCTATGACATACCCCCGCCGGAAGGCTGAGGCCAAAGCCCTGCTTCCTCCCCCTGGTTCCGGCGGCCTGGCCCCGTGGTCCACTGCCCTGGAAGGCCCCGCTGCCGCTTGAGGTACAGGATGCATCGTACTTTGCCGCCCCCGCGAGGAGGGATATCTTTTCTCCCAAATCCATAATACCACTATACATTTGTATAGTTATTTATGCAAGAGAGATACATTGGAACTGCCGGTAAAAAAACGACTAATTTGAGGGTATTGCCAAGGTGGCTTATTGGTTATCGGTCAAACTCGTGTTGTTTTTTATGCTGAACATAGACTCAAGGAGGAATTTTTATCTTACAAAAAGGTATGTTCCGAAGTGAAGTTTTGTAACAGCATACTTGACTACCTCCAAAATATGAACTATATTGAGTTGTTGAAATCACAAAGTTTCGACCTACCTACGCAACGTAGGGAAGTTAAGTCTGTCGAGAGACGTAAGATCGGGGAGTAAGGCGTTGGAGCAACCGTAAAATTCCTCCTTGTTGGGGAGTTTTACAATAACCAAGCAGTGTTCCTGTATGACACTTATTTTTGTGAGGAAACCTGGATGATCGGTATTATTTTTCTGGTCGTGTTTTTGGTTTTAATGACCATAATCGGCATCTGGGGGATGCGGAAAACCAAGACCCTAGGTGATTTTTTCCTGGGGGGCAGAAGCATGGGTCCCTGGGTTTCCGCAGTGGCCTATGGAACCTCCTATTTTTCCGCGGTCATCTTCATCGGCTTTGCCGGGGCCCAGGGCTGGCAGTTCGGCCTGAATGCCCTGTGGATAGCCCTGGGAAACGCCCTCATCGGGGCCTTAGCGGCCTGGCTCGTTCTTGCCCGGCGGACCCGGCGCATGACCCAGAACCTGGACGCCATGACCATGCCGGAGTTCCTCCAGGAACGGTACGGGGCAAAACACTTAAAGCCTGTGGCAGCCTCGGTGATCTTCTT
>JAITNP010000230.1 GCA_031290455.1 Treponema sp.
TCAATCGTTCATCAATTACGCAAAGGAATCGTGCGTCCCTTCACGGGACAGCGCAACAAAAAACACTATTGGGGGGTACGGGGGGACTGGTCCCCCTGTTTCTTTTTTTATGAGGGGCCTGGGCCCCCCAACCCCCCTGGCGGCTATGCAAATATCTTGCCTGGATTCATGATGTAATTCGGGTCCCATGCCTTCTTTATGGCCCGCATGAGTTCCAGTTCCACCGGATCAATGAGGGTCTGCAAATAGCCCCGGCGTTTTATGCCGATACCATGCTCCCCGCTGATCTTACCCCCAAAGGAGCTGGTGATCTTATATAATTCCTCAAGACAGAGGACCTCGTTCTTTTTCCATTCGTCCATGGACATATCGGGGTTTTTAACCAGGGTAGCGTGGAGATTACCGTCCCCGGCATGACCGTAACAGGGGATCTGCAGGTTGTACTTCTTGCCCAGCCGTTCCAGTTCCGGGATTATTTCGGGGATCCGGGAGATAGGAACCACGATATCCTCAAGACTCTGGGTGGGGCTATACACCTTGAAAGCTTCGGCAATGTTGCGGCGCACGTTCCAGATACGCTCAATGTTGTTCTTGTCTTCCGCCACATACACTTCCAGCGCACCGTGCTGTTCACAGAGCTTGCCTGTTTCAACCAGGTCCATCTCGATCTGACTTGCGTTGGTACCATCCAGTTCGATAAGCAGCATGGCCCCGGCGTTTTCGTAGGGCAGACTTTCGTTCAGGTACTTGCAGCTCGTGATACAGGAAAGTTGATCCATGAATTCGATGCTGGTGGGAGTAAGGCCCCGGGAAAGAATGACCGGCACCAGGTCAATCGCCTCTTTGGGGGTCTTGAACAGCACGAGCAGGTCCGCCTTGGCCGTGGGATATCCGATCAGCTTTACGATGGCCTTCGTTACAATGCCCAAGGTTCCCTCGGAACCGATGATCAGGGACTTTAAATCATAGCCTGAGACATCTTTGACGAGCTTGCCCCCAAGCTGCACGATCTCCCCCAAGGGCGTTACCAGTTCCATGCCGAGAATATAGCGGCCCGTAACACCATATTTGACGGCTTTGCCACCGCCGGCATTTTCCGCGATGTTGCCGCCGAGCATACAGGTCTGAAGGCTCATGGGATAACCCGCGAAGAAAAGTCCCTCGGCCTGCACCGTGTTGGCCAGGTCGTTGGTAACGATCCCCGTTTCAGTTACGGCGACCATGTTCGCCCGGTCCAGTTCCAAAAGCTTGTTCATCTTTTCAAGGGAAATCACGATGCCGCCGTGTTCGGGAATCGCGCCCCCGGAAAGGCCGGAACCCGCGCCCCGGGGGGTAATCGGCACCAGTTCCTTGTTGGCAAGCTTAACCACCTGTGCGACCTGTTCCGTGTTGAGGGGCAGGACCACCACTTCCGGGTTATGGCCGTATTCCGACGCGTCGGTCTCGTCGTGGGAATAGGATTCAAGTTTTTCTTCATCGGTAAAGATATTACCGGCGCCCACGATTTCCCGGAGGGCCTTAAGGATGTCTGCGGTAACCGGTTTATACGTTTTAGCCATGCCGTGCCCCCTTTTTCGCTTCAAGCTGTTTCTGTATTTCAGGAATCACCTGGAACGCATCGCCGACAATGCCGAAGTCCGCAATCTTGTGAAGGGTTGCCTCCGGATCGGAATTGATGGCCACAATCGTTTCGCTGGTCTTGATCCCCGCCAAATGCTGAATGGCCCCTGATATGCCAATACCGATGTAGACCTTGGGGCTGATGGTCTTGCCGCTCAAGCCCACCTGGTGAGGGTAGGAAATCCAGCCGCGGTCTACCGCGTCCCGGCTTGCGCCCACTGCGGCGCCGAGATTTTCCGCAAGTTTATGGATAAGGGTGAAGTTTTCCCCCTTTTTAAGCCCTTTACCACCGGATACCACGATATCCGCTTCCTCAAGCCCCAGAGAACCGGAGGCATCCTTCCGGTACCCCAGGACCTCGGTTCCCTTGGTCAGCAGCGCTGCGTCACAGGGGATATGCTTGATCTCCCCTGTGCGGGCGGGATCCGCCGCAAGGGGCCGGGAAGATTTAGGGCGCACCGTTGCCAGTTGGGGCCGGTGATTGGGGGTCTTGATGGTGGCCATGATATTGCCGCCAATAGCAGGCCGGGTCTGCAAGAGGTTGCCCGTACCCGCTTCAATATCAAGCTCGGTACAGTCCGCAGTAAGTCCGGTATGGACCTTCACCGCCGTATAGGGCATCAGGGTTCTGCCCGTGGATGTTGCTGCCGCAAGGAGGATGGCCGGCTTGTACTCCTTGATGAGGCTTTCCAAAACCTTTTCGTAGGTTTCGCATACAAAATACTTAAGCCGGGGGTCTTGTACGAAGTACACCGCGTCCGCCCCCTGCCAGATCAACTGCGACAGGGTTTCATCCGGCACCCCGTCCCCGATGAGGACCGAAACCAGCTTGGTTCCCAGTTTATCCGCCAGTTTCCGTCCCCGGGCGAGGAGTTCAAAGGAAACCGCCTTGAGTTTGCCCTCAAATTGTTCGGCGAGGGTCCATACCGCTTGGGATTCATTGCTCATGGAAGGACTCCTTTCTTATCAAGTAGATCCAGCAGTTCCCCTACTGCGGCTTTGAGGGATACATCGTCCTGGGCCGTTACGGTTCTGCCCCCACGGGTTACCTTGGGGGTCTCGATCTTGACAACCTTGGTGGGTGAACCTTTGAGTCCCAGGAATTCAGGCTCAACCTTCAGGTCTTCTGCACCATAGGTCGGAATGCTCAATTCCATGGAGTGAATTTTGCCCTTTAACGTGGGCAGCCGGGGAATGGCCACCGCTTTTACCACGGTAATAAGGCAGGGCAGGGAAGTGGCAAGCATTTGATAGCCCTCTTCCACCAAACGCTCCAGATGGATACGCCCATCCTTGACATCTTCGATCTTTGACACATAGGTTGCCACAGGAATATCGAGCCATGCGGCAATACCCGGCCCCACCTGGGCGGTATCCCCGTCGGTAGCCCGCTCACCGGTTATGATAACATCATAGGCGCCGATCTTACGGATACCCTGTGCCAGGGTATAGGACGTGGCATGAGTATCGGAACCGCCGAACTTTCGGTCCGAAACTAACACGGCGTCGTCGCAGCCCATGGCGACCGCCTCCTTCAAGGCTCGTATTGCCTGAGGTGGTCCCATGGAAAGAGCGGTTACCGTCCCGCCATATTGTTCCTTTAGGCGTAACGCCGCTTCAAGGGCATATAAATCCAGCGGATTCACCACGGTTTCAACCCCCGCACGGATAACCGTTCCCGTTTCCGGGTCCATTTTTACGTTACTGCTTTCCGGTACCTGTTTAATGGGTACAATGATTTTCAAAGTAACCTCCGATTTTCTGAACATGATAAAAAGTTCACCTGCATGTTATACTAGTATCCCCGCTCATTACTCTTTTTGTCAAGTTTTTTTAATTTTCACGACAAGATACATAACCCCCTCAAGTCCAGCGATGATCACGAATGGAGCGGAACAAATAAACCACGGACCCCTCAGGACCACCCAGACATTAAAACAATAGGAGGAAAACATCCCTTAGTATGTGGTACCTAACGCAACGTCCGTAGCAACGTCCTCAGTTCCGGATCCGCCATGGGTTCGGCGGTAGGGAGCTTTTCCGGGTTTTGAGGCTGCAAGATGATCTCATCTCCCGGCGCGATACGGTCAAAGAAACCGCCGCGGCTTAAGATCCCTGCGGAGACTTCTTCATCAGCGGTCTCAATCACCAGGGTCCCGACCACATCATCGGCGGAGTAGGAAAGGCCGATGCCCTCGTTGAGGATGAAGGACCGTCCCTTTTTAACCACCTCGTAAACCGTACCCAGGGCTACCCCGTCAACCCTGCCCTTATCGATAAGCCCCTGGGCTTGTCTGCGGCTTATCAGTTCCCCCCGGAAGGGCAGACGAACCGCGATCTGGTCCACAATACCCCGGGAAGCGTTCCGCAGCCGGTCTGCCCCGGTACGGTACGTGGAGAACGCACCGGCGGGGGAGCCGGTCCTGCCCACAAAGAGTTCCCCTTTGATGGAAATATCCCGTTCATTTTCAGCAATTGATATAATAAGAAAATAATCCGCTTCCGCTTCCCGGGCCTGACGGAAGGCTTGGGAAAATGAAGGCTGATGGAGTTCCAGTTCCATGGGGGCAATGTTCCGGTCATGAACCAGGATGTCCTTAATATACGCGGCGCCCATGGCCCCGGCATCGGCATGATAGAAACTGGATTGGGAACCCACGGAAAAGACCGCCAGCTTCCAATGGCGGTTTACCTGCTCAACCGGGTTAATGGACCAGCGACGGTACAGGGCATCGCTTAACAGGGCGTCATAGGCTTCCACCGCGTCATTAATGGTACGGTTCCCAAGGCCCAGGGTCTGCATGAACCGCAGCTCCTCCACATAACGGGCAGGATACCCCTGAATCTTGAGGAGTTCCCCATATTCTTGCCGGTCCTTGGCATAGGGATCGAGCCTGAGTCCCCGGCGGTATTCAAACAGGGCTTGGTCAATGAGGTTCCGGGAACGGAAATCCCGCGCCCGGGCAAAATGCCACGCGGCCCAACTCCCACGGCCCCGTTCCTCCAGATTGGTTTTGGATATGAGCAGTTCTTCCAGGGCTGCCCGGACAAATTCGTCGTTCGGATCGATAAGGGCGGCAGTGGAAAGAATGGCGATGGCCTCGGCATCCCGTCCCATCCTGATGGCGGACATGCCCTTGAGGTACCAGGCGCTTATCGTATCCCGGTTAAAGGCAATAACTTCGTCCGCCAGCCGGCTCGCCTCCGCGTATTGACCCACCCGATACCGGAGGCCGGCCAAGAGGGAACGGGCCGGGCTGTAATCATTTTTGAGCGCCAGGGCTTCTTCGGCGTAACGGATGGCTGAACCAAGCCGCCCTACCTGGGCATCCAGGTACGCGGCATAATAATGGACCCGGGGATCCGCAGGGTGCTGAACCAAGGCCCGCTCAATATACATCCGGGCGGTCTCGGTCTCCCCCAGGGAACCTAAAACCAGGGCCAGGGAGATGAGGAGCCGCCGGTCGTCGGGGTAACGCCGCACCGCTTCCCGGTACCGGGTTACCGCATCCCCTGCATGGCCCCGGGCGATATCCAGTTCCGAAGCGGCAAAGAGGGCCTCTTTATTGTAAGGCTCCCGGGCTAACACATCGGAAATGACCCCCGAAGCCCCGTCAAGCCGGCCTAAGGCAATGAGGGTGAACGCTTCAAGGTTTGCCAAATTGATGTTTCCCCGGGCCAGGGACCGGGCCTTCTTTACCCAGGCCAGGGCCTGGTCAAATTCACCCAGTTCATAGTAGCACTCCGCCAGGGCCGCGGTTCCTTCCGCATGGGCCGGATTAAGCCGGATACATTCCAGGAATGATTCCGCCGCCGTGTACCAGTCTTCCTGTACCATATACGAACGACCCCGGGTATAATAGGTCATCGCCCCGGGAAAACCGCTGGAAAGGTTCTGGGCATTGAGAGGGTTCCCCACAAAGAGAAACCCCAGTGCCATGATCTGCGTGAAACGCCTCATCCTCATGATAGTACTCATTAGATACTCTCCCGTTTAAGACTCTCTCTTTTAAGTATATCCCCTTTAAGCATGATCTTGACCGTATTGATCTTATGCCCTTCCATATCCTGGATGATAAAATCATGCCCCTCATAGACGGCCTTCTCATATCGTACAGGAATCTTCCCGAACAGGTCAAACACAAAGCCCCCCAGGGTATCAAAATCATCGACCGGAAAGGCAACCCCGATTTCCTCAGCCAGATCCCCGAGATTGACCCGGGCATCACAGAGGTAGGTCCCTTCCCCGATTTGGAGTACCGCATCGGTCTCATTATCGAATTCGTCCTGGATATCTCCGATGATCTCTTCAATAATATCTTCCATACACACTATCCCGGAAACACCGCCGTATTCATCCACCACCACCGCGATATGGACCCGGCGGCGGCGCAGCTCCCGCAGGAGTTCATCAATATGCTTCGACCCGGGGACAAAAAAGGGCTTGCGGAGGAGCCGCTGTATATCAAAGTCCGCATGCTTGACCAGGCACGTTAAGACATCCTTGACATAGAGAATCCCGATGACATTATCTATCGTTTCCTTATAAACTGGAAAACGGGAATGTCCGCTCTCGGAAATCGCGGTCAACAACTCATCCTGAGACGCATCGGCCTGCAGGAAGACCGTATCGATCCGGGGAACCATGACCTCCTTGACCGTGGTGTCCGAAAGTTCCACCACCCCCCGGATCATTTCCCGCTGCTCCGTTTCCAGGGACTGATAGGTTTTCCGGTCGATCCTATCCTCCCCTTTCTTCCCGTCTCCTTTCTTAAAGAAAGATTTTACAAAAGATCCCGCACTCATGGTAGGATACGCTCCCCGGCTAGTTCCGCCATTATTTTTTCCTGCGCCTGAAGCATCGGCTCATTGTCCGCGTTGGTATCATGATCCAAGCCGTCCAAATGCAGGATACCATGGATGAGGAGACGGCGTAACTCCTCATCCTCATCAACCTTAAAATACCGGGCGTTTTCCCCCAGCGTTTCCAGGGATATGACGATATCCCCGGGCACATACCGGCGTTCCCCTGCATCTTCGATAGTTTCCCCCAGTACAAAGGATAGCACATCCGTGGGCTCATCAAGGTTCCGGTAACGGCTATTGAGGGCACGGATAGAGGCGTCGTTGCAGAACAGGATCGAAAGGTCCCAGCCATCCCGATGGAGGTACTGCAACACCTTAAGTATATACGGGGGTACCCTATCGATCCACCGGGGGAGGGGAATCTCCTCCCCCGTGATTGCAACCCGGTTCATTCACCGCCTCCCTGGGGGGCCAAAGCCGCTTTGGGTAGTTTCGGATACTCGATCCGGGAATGGTAATAGCCGGTCAGCACCCGTACAAAGGCTTTTTTAATGGTTTCCAGGTCCCGGAAGGTCAGTTCCGATTCTGCAAGCTGCCCATGTTCAACCTTGGCATTGATGAGTTCCTGGATAAATTTTTCAAACTTCTGGGCATTGGGTTTCTGGAGGGTCCGGACCGCGGCTTCGGTAACATCCGCGAGCATGACCACCGCAGATTCCCGGGAACGGGGAGGATTCCCCGGGTAAGAAAAATCTTCCATGTTCACCTGGCTTTCCCGCTTCAGCGCCTCGCTGTAAAACCAGGTGATCACCGAATTACCGTGATGTTCCGCAACGATGTCCCGTACTGCCCGGGGCAGTCCCAAGCTCCGGGCCTTTTCCACCCCCAGTTTTACATGGCTCCGGATAATCGTTGCCGAAAGCCGGGGGGCAATATCATTATGTTTGTTATATTCGCTCTGATTTTCCACAAAATAATCGGGCTGATCCATTTTCCCAATATCGTGGTAGTAGGCCCCTACCCGGGCAAGGAGGGGATTGGCCCCGATTTCCTGACAGGCGGTTTCCGCCAGGTTTGCCACCATGATGGAATGGCTGTAGGTACCTGGCGCGGTGTTAAAAAGCCGTTTGAGCATGGGGGAATTGAGGTCCGATAGTTCTATGAGTCTGAAAACCGTAGCCGCGTTGAGAGCATGTTCCAGGGGCGGGAGCAACCCTAGGACCAGCATCCCCGAGGCGACCCCGTTAAAGGCAGCCCAGAACAGGATGGCCGGATAGGCTCCCCCGGAGGCACGCTGGATGAGGAGTACCGCAATCACGGCGATGCAGTTGGCGGCGGCAATAATCAAACCTGCCCGGACAAGGTCCATCCGCTTTTCAGCCCCCTCAAGGGCATAGGACGCGACAATGCCCGAGGTAAGGGCAAAAATATAGGCGGGCACATCAAAAGAACCGGACAGAAAGGCCCCCAAGGGTAATACCATGGACAAGGCCAGGGCCAAGGGAGCGTCTATTAAGATGGCAGGCAACATCACCACCAGGGCCGTTGGCAGCACGATAGAAACCGGGAAGAAATCGGAATTAAAGGACAGGTTCTTGGCAAAAGCGGCGCCGCATATATAGAGGGTTGCCAAGGCGGATAATAAATATATTTCCTGGTCGGTCAGGATATGGCCGGCAATCTTCCCGCTCCCCAGAAAAACAAAGAGACTATAGAGCAGGAGAAAAACCAAGACGAACCCCACGACGATACGGGGATCCTGCCCGGGAAGACTGGTATGCAGCGCCCGGAGCTGGGCCATATCCTCCTCGGTGATGATGAACCCCTTCTTGATAACCCGTTCTCCCGGTTCTATATATTTAACCACCGGCTCTACCTGGGACCGGGTCTCAGCCACCTGCTGATCCGTATCCCGGGGAGCGAAAAACACGTTTTCCCGTATGAAGGGCTTGACCAGATCGTAGGCGATTACGGTAAAGGCCCCCGGAAAAGAACCTGCCGCGACATACCGGCCAACCGCATCCTCCAGGGTATCCATGGTAATGATATGATTGCAATTAACCCGTTCCCGTTCGACCTGGGAAGCGGAACTACGGCGCACTTCCAGGATATCCGGATTGTAACCGTCCAAATTGGTTTGGGGCAAGGCAAAAATCCCGGTTTCCATAAAATGCTCCATAACGAAAGAACCGGCTTCCAGGAACTGTTCCCGTTGGGGATCGCTGAAAAGGGTATGCAGGGTTTCTTCGGAAAAAACCCCGGGGAATTCCGCCTGGATCGCCAGTTTATAGGCATCAAACGAAGCGTCATTCTCAAAACACTGCCGGGAAAGCGCCACAAAACGATTATACCCCTTGTGGCTTTCTATGCCTTCAGCGGAAGCGTACCGGAAAACCGCCGGAACCAACCGTTCCTGAGCTTCAAGCCGGAACCGGGTAGCCCCTTCATCAATATAAGAAACCATCTGTTCTGCGATTACATCCCGTTCCGCAACCCGCCCTACCTCGAATTCCTCGATATCCCCCCCCGCGCCTCCGCGGGAATTCATGATATTGATCACCACCACGGTGGAAATAAGCAGGGCAATAACCGTTGATATAGCAGGGCCTGGCCGGATTGCAGGGAAGGTAACCCGCAGCAACGACGGATTGGCCTTACCAAGGGACTTAGGGGCACGGCTTTTTTTCGTTCTCATAGGCTTGTATAATCTTCTTGATCAGGGGATTGCGGACCACGTCGGCGGTATTGAGGTAGGCAATATGGATGCCCTCCACCCCAGTCAGGATGGAAAGGGCATGCAAAAGCCCGGAATCGACCCGCCGGGGCAGATCAATCTGGGTCGTATCCCCGGTAATAACCGCCTGTGCCCCTTCCCCAATCCGGGTCAGGAACATCTTCATCTGTTCTTTGGTGGTGTTCTGGGCTTCATCCAGTATAACCACGCAGTCATTGAGGCTCCTCCCCCGCATATAGGCCAAGGGGGCAATTTCTATGGTTCGAGTCTCCTCCATGCGGCGTATCAGTTCATAGGGCACCAGCGATTCCATGGCGTCATAGAGGGGCCGCAGATAAGGATTTATTTTTTGAGTAAGATCCCCCGGCAGAAACCCGAGGCTTTCTCCTGCCTCAACCACCGGCCGGGTCAACACCAGTTTCCGTATTTTTTTTGATAATACCATGCGCAGGGCCTCCGCAATGGCGAGATAGGTTTTGCCCGTACCCGCAGGACCCACACAAAAGGTAATATCATGGGAACGCATGCCCTGAATATACAGCCCCTGGTTTCTACTCCGCGGGAAAACCCGGCTGAACCCCTGGGGAATATGAATCATTTCCCGCGCTTCCTCAGGAACCTCAGACTCCCCGGCGGCGACGGTCCCTGCCAAGGCGCGAACATATTCCGGGGAGGGATTTTCTCCTTTCCGCACCACCGCGATAAGGCTATCCATCATCGACTTGAACCGTCGAACCCCCGTCTCATCCACCCCTTCCAAACGGATCTCGTTTCCCCGGGCCGCAATACGCCCTCCCAGAGACCCCTCGATCACCTTGAGATTTCCGTCATTTGCGCCGCATACCCCGGACAGAATATCCCGATTGTCTAGTACGATGGTTATACTATCCTCCAATTAGACCTCTTTTGTAGTTTATAGCCTCCTTGCAGAGAAGTCAATAGTCAATTATTTGAGCTTCAATTCGGAATCGGTGATTAGTGGTCGGGATGTTTGAAGCAGTCCGTTAGATGGTCGTTCACCATCCCCACCGCCTGCATGTAGGCGTAGATAATCGTGGGGCCCACAAAGGAAAAGCCTTTCTTTTTAAGTTCCTTGGAGATCTTTTCGGAAAGTTCCGTGCTGGTCGGAACTTCCGCCAAGGTCTTGAACCGGTTGATGCGCGGTTTACCCTCAACCCAGTTCCAAAGCCACGTTGAAAAAGAACCGGCCCCTGCCATCATGGTACAATAGGCCTGGGCGTTTTCAATGGCCGAGCGGATTTTCCGGTGGTTCCTGATGATCCGGCTATCCCCCATGAGCCGTTCAATGTCCTTATCGGTGTACCGGGCTATCTTTTCCGGGTCCATACCATCAAAGGCTTCCCGATACCCTTCCCGGCGTTTCAGGATAGTAAGCCACGAAAGACCCGCCTGGGCCCCATCAAGGATCAATGCCTCAAAGAGTTTCTGATTGTTTTTCAGCGGTTTCCCCCATTCCTTGTCATGGTAGGTGATGTAACTAGCATCCCCCAGGCACCACGGGCAGCGATTCGGTTCCATTAATAAAAGATCCTGATATGCTCTGCAGGGGAGCGATGCCGCATCTTAAGAAGCAAGGTCTGTTCTGATGCTGAATAGGACCAGCCGGAAGAATCATACCGTTCGAACTGAGGGTCTGTCCGGTAATTAATACCGTAAAGCTGTATTCTGGTAAAGGGCTTAATCCCCCGGATCAGCATATAATGGGCTTCTCCCACCAGGAAGGATACGGAAATGTCCAGCATGTTGTTTTCCAGGGTCGCGGATACGGCAGAAGCGGCGGTCCAGGTCCAGATAGGAGTCGGCGAGCTACCCGTACCAATACTCACCGCATGGGGATGGTTTTCTCCGGGGGCAAACATCCGGTAGAGCTGGGCAGAACCGATCCGTCCTGCAGCGGGATCCGCGCCTACTGCTTCAGTTTCCGATACGAGGAGCTGTGCCGGCACCGTTCCCGAACCGTCGGTCAGGGAGAGAACCGACCATACCAGGGAACGGCCCACTGCCGCCCATTCGGTATCACCGGTATATTCGGCATGTCCTATCACCGCTTTCCCCAAGCGCAGGTTGAAGGCGGTGTCCACCTCGCCGTGATCGATCACAAAAACCCACTCACCGCTCCGAGCCTTGGTGATTCCTTTGGCAATAATGCTATAGGTCTCACTGATGAGCGCATTAAAGGGGTTGTTTACAGAAGAACGGTAGAGGACCCAATCAGAACATCCTTCGAGGATCCCCACGGTCATATCCAGAGACAGGGCCGCCGGCTCAATGGAACGGACTAATTCCGCTCCGGCATCCATTAACGGGGTATACCCCCGGACCGCAAGGTATTCAAACAGGTGAACTTCCGGTACCAATGCCAAGAAATTTTCAACGGCATTGCTAGGCGGTACTCCTTTATCTCTGGCGCCTTCCAGTACCCCTGAAAGCCGGTTCAGTTTTTCCCGTTCAGCGGTAGCCAGGGACCGCAGCCCCAGATCCAAGCGTCCCAAGTACACGGTAGACTCAACAGTCCGTTGATTGCCATTTAAAAAGGCCGTGGGCACCGCACTAACCGCCGCCTTGTAGATTTTCTGCCGTATTGCTTCCCCCGCGTAGGCAATGACCGTCTCCTCATCAGCGACGCTCGCAATGCTGCGATTCCATTGAGAAAAACTTTGATCCCGCCACCGTGCTATGGCCTCATCATAGGTCCGTTTATCCTGGGCAGGAGCAAGGACAAAATTCCCGGGAATAACCCCCTTTGCCTCAGGGATCCCCCGGTAGGCAATAACCGGCGCATCGGAATCCAGGATGAGGAACCGCTGTTCCTCCTCGGTCAAGGGCCGGCTGAACCCATAGTGGACCCCATCAGCAATGACCACGAATTGCCCATTGCCCCCCTCGCGGGTTCTGGTGGTTCTGAAGGGTTTAAAGGGAAGCACCACACCCCGGGTATCCTCCGTAAAGGAGCCGCTTATCCTGAGTTCCGGCGCTCCTCCTGAGTATTGGGTAGCAAAGGCCAGTTCCGTTCCCCCGGGAATATGAAAAATCACCGTTTCTCCGGAAATAATCATATAATCAGGCAGGACATGGATATGGGTCCCATCGGCGGTAATGATACCGAATACTTCCTCTTCATTGGACATACGAAATTCCATGCCCCCGAACAAGACCCGTACCTCCCCGGCCAGGGGAAACTCATAGGGATTGGCCGGAAATTCGAAATCCTGCAGAGTACGATACTGACCGGTTACGACCAGATTGCCAATCCGCTGGGTAAACCCCTCCTGTTTCGTAAACTGGAGGCTTACCATAAACATACACATCAGCCCATAAAACAGGAAGATGCCAATTATTCGGAGAAATATAGGTTTTTTTATCATACGTGTCTATATTTTCGCCTTATTTATAGCATCCCTTTATCTTCGTGTCAACCTTTCAAAAACCCCGTGCGTTGGGAATGATGTCGATTTTTTGCCATTTCCAGTATTTGAAAGCGGCTCTCGTGTCGTTAAATATAATAAGGATTTGGTAAATGATTGATGTTAAAAGAATACTTGTCGGCTGTGCCCTTTTTGTAGGGATTATCATACCCGGGTTCCTTTCCTGTGTTTCCGCACTGGCTTCGTATGATGAAACCTCCCCGCCGGCACTGCCGGGTTCGGAGGGGGAAGGGGAACAAACCCAGGAAGCGGTCGAGCCGCAGCCGGTCGATATCTGGGCCATCCTGGCTAAGGTTATGGAGCTGCTGGAGGCCGGCGATTATGATGGGGCCCTCGGGTGTTTTGATGAAGTTGATCCCATTATCGCCGAATCCTCCCGGGCGCTGATTTTAAAGGCGTCGATTTTGAGTTCCGCGGGCCGGCTCGGGGAATCCCGGACCATCATCGAAGGGGTTATCAGCCAGGAGCCCCGTAATACGGATGCCCTGCTGGTGCTTGCCACCATTGAAGGGGCTGTGGGGAAGGAACGGGAACAGCGGGCGATTCTTGAACGGATCCTGACCGTGGATCCCGCCAAAGTGGAAGCCCTCATATCCCTGGGAACCATAGCCCTCCGGGACCGGTCCTTACGGGCCGCCGCATCCTATTTTGACCGGGCCTTGGCAGCGGAACCGGAAAACGGCGATGCCCTCGTGGGCAAGGCCCTGGTGTTCTGGTATAATCAGGATCCCCAGAATGCCGAAGCCCTCTTGAACAAAGCCATAACCCTGTATCCCCAATGGGCGGTCCCCTTAAGCGAGCGTGCCCGGATTTACCGCAATACCGGGTACTTCAAGTATGCCTTAGCGGATATGGACGCGGCTAAAGAGCTTAACCCGGGAAATTACTGGATCGCCATTGATAGGGGTAATGTCCTGCTGGATCTTAAAAAAAAGCGCGAAGCCCTGGAGGAATTTAATCGGGCCATACAGCTTGATCCCAATAATTTCCTTGCCTATGTATACTCTGCGGGAATCAAGGATGATTTTAAGGACTATGACGGGGCGGAACAGGATTATATTATTTTGGCACGGCTCAGGCCGGATTATTACTTTGGCTTTGAGGGGGTGGGGATGCATCACATGAGAAAGGGCCGGTGGGCCGAGGCCCGGGATGCCTTTCTCGAAGCCTATAAACAAGCCCCCCAGGAAACAACCTATGCGCTCCTCGCGGCCATGAACTGGATGCGGGCCGGAAAAATAACCGATCCCAAACCATTGCTGGAACAGGCAATGCGTCAGGCCCCGCGGGACTCGGTGGAATGGCCGATACTTCGGTTATACCGGGATCTTTCCGGGGATAGTGATATGGCTGCCCGGGTGGAAAAGGAAACAAACCTGGAAGTCAAAGCCCGGATGCTCTACTACCTCGCCAATTATTACGATATCCGAAAAAATAAAACCCTGGCGAATAGCTATTTTGTGCAGGTCAAGGACCTAAACCAGCAACATATCGTGGAATGGCGTCTGAACGAATGGGTCCTTGAAGAACGCAACCTGGGGGGTACCTGGTAGGGACACGTTGTAAAAACGGTGTATGGCTGGTGGGGGCATGTCGCCGCAGCTACTATGCTGGGCCTGGCTTTATAAACTGGGGCGAAGGAGCCGGAAGCCGAGGTTGGGTCTCCCGCCATTCGAATCCGCCGCACTTCGTATCACCGCGGCTCCATTGGTCCCGTCATGGCCTTCCCGGCCTTGATTGACAAAGGTGTATCCATGCGCCGCAGCCCACACCCGTACCTCATACCACAGCTCGTAGGTCGTCTCGTACTTCGCCATGGCAAAGGACGCTACCGTTACCTCGCGGGCTGACAAATACACCCTCAGTCCCACTGCCGGTTACCGTCGTCGCATTGGGGATATTTACAAAGTAGGAAGGCTCCTCTACGACACCGTAATGGAAATTACAATATCCACTTTGCCATTCCGTGGTATGGTGTTGGCGTCTTGCTTAAAAGGCGCTGGTGTGAAAGGCTGATCATTGCTGTCGGTTACCGTAACGGCTAACCAGATGTCGCCTTGCGTCGCGCTCAGGGGAATTGATAAGAACCACGGGATAGGACTGGCAGTACCGGGAGTAACTAATGGATAGGGAATCGTATCCACTCCGTCGGTAATCGACGTAGTACAGGCCTCGTTGCTATAGGCCGCGACCGTTACCTCCTTCACCGTCATACCGCTCGGCACGGTGAGTTCCACCGTCCCCGCCAGATACACTGCGTCAACAAAATCGGCATCGGCAAATGTAAAGGTCGCCTCGGTTACCAGTCCCGGATAGATATGAACCGCCGTATAGGTTCCCGCAAGGGGCTGATGATTTTCATCGGCACCCGATACGGCCTTCCGCAGGATAACAGCCAGGTCATAAGTCCCCGGGGCAAGGGCTATCAAACCGGTCGTCCTTCCACCGGTTGCTAGATCGCCGCTGTTTGGTAGCGTAATGGTGCCGCTCCCGGGACCACTCACTTTTGCCAGGCTTATGGTCCCGCTGACGTCGCTTGTCGGGTAGGAAATATCGTATTTAAATATCCCCTTATTACCCTCTATCCAAAGAGCAGTCATGGTGCTGGTGATAGGGTCGATAGTTATGGTAACGGATTCCATCCCTCCAGCACCCAGATTGAAGGTGGTTGTTGTTCCGTAAGCCGCCTTATACTCCTCCGCAACCGTTACCGTGTGGGTGGTATAGCCCGTAACCGCGAGCGTCCAATCCCCCGACTCAAGGGCCACTTCTATCACGCCTCCTGTTGCGGGGGCTACGTCCACCGGGGGCACTATAGCCTGAGTTCCCCCAGGCGTAAAGACCAGCGTATACTTCGTAAAGTCCGGATCCCCCGGCATCAAGGTACGGGCGCTCACCCCCCCAAGGGAGACCCGTACCACACCCTGCCCTGCCGCTATGACCGGCGAATCACCGCCGGCCGTTCCCGGGGACTCAACCGGCGAAGGACACCCCGCCAGCAACGCAATGATTCCTGCGGCCATAAGCGCGATAAAACTAATCTGTCGTCCTCTTCCCCGT
>JAITNP010000017.1 GCA_031290455.1 Treponema sp.
GCTGCTTCCAAATACCGCCAGCCGTTGGAAAATACTCCTTTGTCATAAAACACGATGCCCCCGGCAGGTCCAAAATCCCCTATCTTATATTCCTTGCCGCTTCCGCTCCCGGCCTGTACCACCCGCTCCCCTTCAGCGGACATGCCCGCGGTAAACTTGGACATCAGCGTCGTTATACCGGTGTACAGTTCCCGGGAGCCGCCCCCCATAAAGTCGTTGGTGCTGTGGGAAAACTGCCCTGTGGATACATCCAGGATTTTCACCGTTACCGCATAATCACTCCCCATCGCGTCTACAGAACCGGTTACAATATAGTTGATGTTCTGTAAGCGCAGTTTCCTGATGTTCTCCGAACTGGAAATACTGCTCACCTGGATCTGCTGATTCGCCAGCAGTTTATCTATCTCATCCCGGGTGACAATCTGATACTTCCCGGTACTTATCATCTGGCTCTCTACCAGATTACGCACCGTTACGCCATCCTGGGTTGTCTTGTCCGCGCGGTTGTTGGTACTGAATTCTACTACCGCCAGCCGGGCAGCGCGACATTCTGGCCAAATACGGTCAAACAGAGAACCGCAAAAAAAACGGTTGCCCATACAAATCTTTGCATCTTTGCTCCTCTAAATACCTGCGGCGTTTTGCCGCACAGATTACTCTGAAAGAACTAACCAGTCCTTCCCGTCCAGCTTTCCGGTCTCCACTTCCAGGGTCTCATACCGGGGAACCTTTTGAGCCTTGAGAAACATAATAGAATAGAATTGCACTTATTGGTATAGTATGGTATAGGAGAAGTTGATGAATTATTCAATAGCGCTGGTTCCCGGGGACGGGATAGGACCGGAGGTGATTGCCCCGGCAACGGAAATTCTGGATGCGGTGGGAGATACCTACGACCATGTGTTTCATTATGTTGAACTGGAAGCCGGGGGCAAGGCCATCGACAGTACCGGGGAGCCTCTGCCCCAAGAAACCCTGGAAGCGGCAAAGCAGTGTGATGCCCTGCTCTTGGGAGCCCTGGGAGGCCCCCAATGGGAAACCCTGCCGGGGCATCTCCGGCCTGAGCGGGCGCTCCTGGGGCTACGGTCCGGTCTCGGAGTATTCGCCAACCTCAGACCTGCTGCGCTCCTGCCCCAGTTGAAAGATGCCTGTCCCCTCAAGGATGCAGTGCTTGCGGCGAGCCATCCCGAGGGAAAGCCCACCTTTGATCTGCTCATTGTCCGGGAACTTACCGGTGGGCTTTATTTTGGTACCCGAGGCCGGAGCACCGATGGTAAAGCGGCCTTTGATACTGAAACCTATTCCTGGGCGGAGATCGAGCGGGTACTTCGCGCGGGGTATGCCGCCGCCGCGGTGCGCCGGAAAAAGCTCTGCGTAGTGGATAAGGCCAATGTGCTGGAGTCATCCCGGTTATGGCGAGAGGTGGCGGCGGTGGTGTCCAAGGATTACCCGGATATTGAAACCAGGTATCTGTACGTGGATAACTGTGCCATGCAGCTTATCCGCGCTCCTGGTCAGTTTGACGTGATTGTTACCTCCAATCTTTTCGGGGACATTCTCTCCGATGAGGCGTCGGTACTCACCGGTTCTATCGGTATGCTCCCGTCCGCCAGCCTCGGCAGTCCCGACGATCCCTTGGCAAAGAAGGGCCACCCCATGGGGATGTACGAACCCATCCACGGTTCCGCCCCGGACATCGCCGGCAAGGACATCGCCAATCCCCTGGCCGCGATCCTCTCCACCGCCATGATGCTCCGGTATTCCTTCGGTCTTGAACAGGAAGCCCGCCGCATCGAGTCCGCAGTCAACGCCGTCCTGGATTCGGGGCTCCGAACCCAGGACATAGCCCGCCGGAACAGCACCCCGGGCACCGAGAAAATCCTCGGTACCAAAGACATGGGCGAAGCAGTGCTGAAACAGATAATAGGAGATATGAACAATGCGTAGTGATTCCGTTAATAAGGGCGCGGCTCGCGCTCCCCATCGGTCCCTGTTTAAGGCCATGGGTTTCATCGACGAGGAATTCAACCGGCCCCTTATTGGGATAGCGGTAGCTAAGAGTGAGATTGTACCGGGGCATCTGCATTTGGACACCATTGCCAAGGCGGCCGCCGATGGGGTACGCCTTGCCGGGGGGGTACCGGTACAGTTCCCGGTGATCGGGGTATGTGACGGAATCGCCATGGGCCATGAGGGGATGCGCTATTCCCTGGTTACCCGGGAACTCATCGCCGATTCCATCGAATGTATGGTCATGGCCCACGGCTTCGACGCGATGATCTACATCCCCAACTGCGATAAGATCGTGCCGGGAATGCTCATGGCCGCGGCCCGGCTCAACCTGCCGGGGGTCTTTGTTTCCGGGGGACCCATGCTTGCGGGACGGCGCAACGGAAAGACCCTCACCCTCACTACCATGTTCGAGGCAGTGGGGGCGGTGGGGGCGGGGACCATGGATGAGGCGGAACTCTACGCCCTGGAGGAGGCGGCCTGTCCGGGGTGCGGTTCCTGCTCGGGGATGTTCACTGCCAATTCCATGAACTGCGTTACCGAAGCCCTGGGCATGGCCCTTCCGGGAAACGGTACCATCCCAGCGGTGATGGGGGAGCGGCTCAGGCTCGCCAAGCGGACCGGAATGCTGGCCTTGGAGGTCCTCAAGAGGGACATACGTCCCCAGTCGATTTTAACTGAACGGGCCTTCCTAAACGCCCTGGCCCTGGACATGGCCCTGGGATGCTCCACCAACACGGCGCTCCATTTACCGGCCATTGCCCACGAGGCGGGATTCAAGCTCGACCTGGACCTGCTCAACAAGGTGAGCGCCGTTACCCCGAACCTCTGCAAGCTGGCTCCCGCAGGTTCCGACGCCATTGAAGACCTCAACGCCGCCGGGGGAATTCCCGCGGTCTTCAAGGAACTTTCCAAGAAGAACCTTATCGACCTCAAGGCTCCCACGGTATACGGCGTTCTGGGAAATGTCGTACAAAACGCGGAAAACCGGAATCCAAAAATTATCCGCCCCCTCGAAACCCCCTATTCAGAAACCGGGGGCCTCGCCGCACTCCGGGGCAATCTTGCTCCTGACGGCTGCGTGGTTAAGCGGAGCGCCGTGGCTCCCTCCATGCTCAAGCATGCAGGGCCGGCGCGGATCTTCGATGCGGAGGAAACCGCTTTTGACGCTATCATGACCGGCGCCATAAAACCCGGGGATGTGATCGTCATCCGCTACGAAGGGCCTAAGGGAGGACCGGGGATGAAGGAAATGCTCGGACCCACCGGCGCATTAGCCGGCATGGGCTTGGATGACAAGGTGGCCCTCATCACTGACGGACGCTTCTCCGGAGCCACCAAAGGCGCTGCCATCGGTCACGTATCACCGGAAGCCGCTGAGGGAGGCGTCATCGGCCTCCTCCAAGAGGGGGACATCATCGACATCGACATTGACGCCCGTACTATCAAGGTGAACCTCAACGACGAGGAACTCGCCCGGAGGCGGCAGACTTGGAAGCCCCTCCCGCCCAAGGTAACCCAGGGCTACCTTGCCCGATACGCGCGGCTCGTAAGCTCCGCGGCGACCGGCGCGGTCTTCACGTCATAGCCCGAGGGTAATTTTTAATTCCAGCGATTTTTAGAGAGGAGATCACTATGCAGTACTCAGGCGCCCGTATTTTAATCGAAGCCCTTATCGAACAGGGGGTGGATACCGTGTTTGGATATCCCGGTGGGACGGTCTTGTTCATATATGATGAATTATTCAAACACCAGGACCGGATCCGGCATATCCTGGTGAGCCATGAACAGCACGCGGCCCATGCGGCGGACGGGTATGCCCGGTCCACCGGGAAGGTGGGGGTGTGTATCGCCACCTCCGGGCCGGGTGCGACGAACCTCGTAACCGGTATTGCCACTGCGGCCATGGATTCATCACCCCTGGTGGCGATCACTGGTAATGTAAGCCTACCCCTCCTGGGAAAGGACAGCTTTCAGGAGGTGGATATCACCGGGATAACCATGCCCATTGTCAAGCACAACTGGATCGTGAAAGAGGTGAATGAACTGGCTGAGATAGTGCGGGAAGCCTTTATCGTGGCCCAATCCGGAAGGCCGGGGCCGGTGCTCATTGATATTCCCAAGGATATTACCGCTATCACCGGGGAATGGGTTCCCGGGAAAGGGTGGGGAAAAAAGACCTCGGCGACGATATCTGCGGATGTCCTGGTTGCGGGAGGAAAAACGGCAGGGGACGCACGGGAAGCAGCGGAGTCTCAAGGGGACTATGCGGTCCTCGGCGCCCGGGCGCGGCGTCTTGCAGAACGGAACGAACGGCCCACCTTTACCGAGGAGGATATAGACCGGGCCGTGGTGATGCTCCGGGAAGCCAAACGTCCGGTGTTCTACGCCGGAGGTGGGGTCATCATCTCCGGGGCCCGCGGGGAATTGATCCAACTGGCGGAACGGCTGAACGCGCCGGTGGCATTAAGCCTCATGGGGATTGGGGCCTTTCCCCAGGACCACCGGCTTTGTACCGGGCTTATTGGCATGCATGGTACCGTGGCCTCTAACAAGGCAGTGCAGCAGGCGGACCTCCTCGTGGCTATCGGAGCCCGTTTCTCCGACCGGGTAACGAGCCGGACCGATGCATTTGCCAAGAGCGCCCAGGTGCTTCACTTTGATATCGACCCTGCGGAGATCAACAAGAACGTTCAGGCCGATGCCTGGGTGATCGGGGATATCAAGAAAACCTTGGGGGAAACGCTCAAGAAGCTTCCACTGGAAATCGCAACCGAATGGAAAGGGAATATTGAGCTGTGGAAAGAAAAGGTGCCGGAGGCGCATCACCGGGATACCGCCCTGCATCCCCGGTTTATTATAGAAGAAACCGCCAAGCGGCTGGGATACGACGCCATTGTGGTAACCGATGTGGGACAGCATCAGATATGGACCGCCCAGTTTTATCCCGTTACCCAGCCTCGGTCCTTTCTCACCTCCGGGGGGCTTGGGACCATGGGATTCGGCCTCGGCGCGGCCCTGGGGGCAAAAGTCGCCAATCCCACGCGGCCAGTGGTACTGTTCACCGGAGACGGCTGTTTTCGCATGAACTGCACTGAAATGGCGACCCTGGGGGTCTATACCGTTCCCCTCCTCATGGTGATCTTCAATAACAAGACCCTCGGCATGGTACGGCAGTGGCAAAGCCTCTTCTACGAGGCCCGCTATTCCGAGACCGACCTGGATGGCCCCCCGGACTTTGTCAAGCTGGCAGATGCCTACGGACTCTCGGGGTATCCTGCGGATGATGCAGTGTCCTTTATTGATGCGCTGGATAAGGCCCTACAGGATATCGCTGCGGGCCGGGCTGCGCTCATCGACGCCCATATCGACCGGGATGAAAAGGTTTTCCCCATGGTACCCGGTGGAAAGCCCATTGATGAGCAGATTCTCGCATAAAATACCCTGTCGAAGAAGTCACAGAAGTGGCGGTGGAGGCATCGCCACCGCACACACACCTGAGCTGCCTGTTTGTTGTGGATCATCTTAGGTGCCGTTTCCAGCCAGAGATAGTCTGAACTCGCCCTAATCCATCGTAGCCAGCCCGTTCCGCGCTTCCCCCCTTCAAACTTCAAAACACCGAGCATTCAGACAAGTCCCTTGCGGTCCCCCTTGGGAAGGCGCAAGGGGCTTGTCTGAATGCTCGGTGTTTTGAAAGCGGATCAAATAAAACTTGTGTTTTGGTCATTAAGCAGATATAATAAGATGATGATTAATGATTGTATTATTATGGCTGGGGGATCGGGAACGAGACTCTGGCCGGCGAGTACTTCAAAAAGGCCGAAACAATTTCTTCCCATTTCGAGAGCGGGTTCTGGTTCGCAAGAAGGTTCCGGGGAAAGCACTTTTTTTAATGAGGCCCTGGAACGCGCCCTTGCGCTGATCGATAAAACAGGGGATGGACAGGTCATTATCATTGCGGGGAAGGGCCATGTACCCCATATCATTGAAGCCTGCGCCCAATTCGATGCTGATGATCGACAGCACTTTGTCCTTATCCCTGAACCCTTGGCAAAGAATACCGCTGCGGCCATAGCCTGCGGAATCAGGTATGCGGACCTGGTTTTTGGCCATGACCGGAATATGCTGGTACTGACCAGCGATCATATCATTCAGCCCATAGCAGCATTCAAGGCCGATGTGGCCGCCGCCGAGGTCTTTGTCCGGCAGGATACCTTGGTGGTTTTTGGCATTCCTCCTCAATCGCCGGCAACGGGATACGGGTATATTGAAGCGGCGGAACTCCTGTCAGTTCCCGAGGACCGGCAAAAAGTATTCAGGGTTGCCTCCTTCCGGGAAAAACCGGACCGATACAGGGCGGAAGCCTTCCTTGCCTCCGGTCGTTTCTACTGGAATTCCGGAATGTTTGCCTTTTCTTCCCGATGTATGCTCAAGGAATTCCTTCACCATGCCCCGGAGGTTATGGTTCCTTTCAATGTATTGCCAGTCCCCCAGGAAAAATCCTACACCATTACCAGGAGATTACGGATCCTTGAGGCATGGCCGGGATTACCGGAAGCATACGCCGAGGCACAGAATATTTCCTTCGATTATGCGATAGCCGAAAAGAGTGAGCGGACCGTCATGGTGGCCGCCGGTTTTGCCTGGCGGGATGTGGGAAGCTGGGATGAATATATCCGGCTGGTGGGGGATACCGGGTCGGAGGTGTACTGTTCCGGGACACCCCCTGCAGCATCCGGGGATTCCACGAAAGCCCTGGATTCTTCCTGTTTTGTTGATTCCGATATACCGGTGGCCCTCTGTGGCGCCGAGGACCTCATCGTGGTGGTCCGTTCAGGGAAAGACGGCGCTACGCCAGCGGTGTTAATTGCCAAAAAGGGAGAAACCCAGGGGGTTAAAGAAATTGTGGAAAAAATTAAAGTATCCGGGAGGACAGAACTGTTATAATATGCTATAATTGTGTTTTGTTATTAGTTTTATATATTAGGTTTAATGGAGGTTTTTTATGGTTATTCTAACATTGAATTGCGGTTCATCATCCGCTAAGTATCAGGTGTATGACTGGGATAACAAGGATGTCCTGGCCGTTGGTGTGGTGGAAAAGGTTACCCTGGGCAATTCTTTTATTACCCATGAGGTGAAGGGGAAGCCGAAATATACCCTTGAGCATGATTGCCCCACCCATACCGACGCAGTGGACCTCATCATCAAGACCCTGACCGACAAGGAACGGGGAGTTATCACCGATATGAGCGTGATTAAAGCCGTGGGCCACCGGGTACTCCACGGGGGTGATAAGTTTACCAAGTCGGTCATCGTGGATGACGCGGCGATGAAGGCATTCAACGAGGTCAAGGACCTGGGTCCCCTCCACATCCCGGCCAATATCATGGGGATTGAAGCGGCCAAGAAGGTACTCCCCGACGTACCCCACTGCGCGATAATGGATACCGCCTGGCACCAGACCATGCCCCCCGAATCCTATCTTTACGCGATGCCCTATGAATGGTACGAGAAGTACGCGGTCCGCCGCTACGGGTTCCACGGAACATCCTTCCTCTACACCGCCAAACGGGCGGCAGTGCTTTTGGGAAAAGACCCTTTCAAGACGAACCTCATCATCGCCCACCTGGGGAATGGTTCTTCTGTTAATGCCGTCAAAGACGGCTGTTCCTTCGATACTTCCATGGGTATTACCCCCCTGGAAGGGCTGATCATGGGAACCCGTTCAGGAGACGCGGACCTTGCCACGCCCTTCTATGTGATGCGGAAAACCGGCATGAGCGCCGCCGAGATGGAAACGGCCCTCAATAAGAAGTCCGGTCTCCTGGGCATTACCGGCCAATATGCAGATCGCCGGGACATTCAAGCCGCCGCCCTCAAGGGGGACAAACGAGCGCTGCTCTCCCAGAACATGGAAGCCTACCGGGTTAAGAAGTACATCGGCGCTTACCGCACGGTTCTGGGCCGGGTAGATGCCCTGGTCTTTACCGCCGGGGTTGGAGAGTTTGCCACCTTTATGCGGAAGAAGATCCTTGATGGTCTTGAAAGCATCGGCATTGTCTATGATCCTGCAAGGAACGAGCTTGCCCATACCCGGAACACGGAGACCATCATTTCCACCCCTGAGTCCCAAATCCCCGTATACATCATCCCTACCGACGAGGAACTAGTCATGACCGAGGATGCGTTTGCCCTCATGAAGGGTACCTATGATGTACACACCAAGTTCACCTATTCCTTCCAGAGCAAGGATTATGTGAACAAGGGCCGGGCAGCAGGGCTGAAGGATGAATTAGCCAAAAACCCGGAACTTGCATCCATAGTCGCAAAATAGTGAATAGGTAATAGTGAATAGGTACTAGCGATTATTGGGTATCTTGGCAGTTACGAGGTATTTGAAGCGTCCTGACAAAACTATTCACTATTAACGAGTGGCAGCGCTGTATGTAACGTTGTGTACAGGCCGCCTTTTGCCATGAGCTCGTCATGGGTGCCTTGTTCTTGGATGCCTACATCATCGATCACCACGATGCGGTCCGCGTTGTGGATGGTGGAAAGGCGGTGGGCGATAATCAGGGTGGTGCGTCCTCGGGAAAGGGCTTCCAAGGCGTGTTGAATTCGTGCTTCGGTGGCGGTGTCCAGGGCGGAGGTGGCCTCGTCCAGGATCAGGATGGGCGGGTTCTTGAGGAATATCCGGGCTATGCTTACCCGCTGTTTTTGTCCCCCGGAAAGCTTAATCCCCCGCTCTCCAACCATGCTGTCGTAGCCATGGGGCATCTTCATAATATCATCGTGAATCTCCGCCCGTTTCGCCGCTTCGATAATGTCTGTTTCTGCCGCATCAATACGCCCGTATCCGATGTTTTCCCGGATGGTTCCGGCAAAGAGAAACACCTCTTGCTGTACAATGCCAATGTTTCCCCGCAGGGATGCAAGGGTAACCTCCTGTATATCCTGGCCGTCAATAGTGATGCTTCCTTCTCGGATTTCGTAAAACCGGGGGAGGAGATGACAGAGGGTTGTCTTACCGCCCCCTGAAGGACCGACCAGGGCAATGGTCTTCCCCGCAGGAATGGACAGGCTAATATGGTTCAGCACGTGTATATCATGGTTGTATGAAAAGGTTACGTCCTGGTATTCAATGGCGCCCCTGACCTGATCCAGGGTGAGCGCGCCGGGGTTATCCTGTATATCCGGGGCTATCCGCATGATTTCCACAAACCGGGTGAATCCCGCCATGCCCGTGGTATACTGTTCCACGAAATTCTGGAGCCTCCGGATAGGCTGGAGAAAGGCCGCCACAAAGAGGTTACAGGTGATGAGATCCACCAGGGTCATCTTCTGCTGCATGATGAGGACCCCTCCCACGGCAATGACCACCACATTGAGAATATGGAGCATGAATTCCAGCTTGCTGTGAAAATTCGCCATGGCTTTGTAATAGGTCTTCTTCGCGGCCTTAAAATGTTCATTGCCCCCTTTGAATTTACCGATTTCATAAGGCTCGTTGGTAAAGGCCTTGGCCACCCTGACGCCGGAAATACTTGATTCCAGGGACGCATTTATTTCAGCGGTCTTTTCCTTGACCTTCCTTGAAGTACGAAGCATATTTTTCCGGGAAATGACAGTGTGGAGTACCAGCAGGGGAAGAAGGATGAACAGCACCAGGGCCATTTCCCAGCGCATGAAGAGGATGATGAGAAATGATCCTACAAGAGTTAAGAGGGAGATGAACAGATCCTCCGGGCCATGATGGGCAAGCTCAGTTACCTCAAAAAGGTCGGTGGTAACCCGGGACATGAGGTGGCCGGTACGGTTATTGTCGTAAAACGAAAAGGGAAGCTCCTGGAGATGGCTGAACAGGTCCCGTCGCATATCCGCCTCAATATAGGCGCCGACGGTGTGCCCCCAATAGGTAACAAAATAGGAAACCCCGGTCCGCAGGATATAGAGGATCACCATCATGGCAATCATGATGAAAAAGAAGCGGTACAGTTCATCCGGGAGGAGTCGTTCAATGGTAAATTTAGTCATCACCGGAAAGGCCAAATCCGCCGTCGAGATTAAGGATGCGCAGAACATATCCGCAACAAAAAGTTTCCCATGGGGCCGGTAATAGGAGGCAAAGATCGCTAATAGGGGCTTGTTAAAGCTAGTTTTCTTCTTATAGGACATACTTATTTTATCGTATTTTTTAATATAAAGGCTGCCATAAACAAAAAATCCTCAGATTACGCGGATTTTCACAGACAATATGAGATTGCTTAGTAAAAATCCGTGTTAATCGTGTAATCTGTGGATGGATTACATTCCTGATCCTAGTCCTGTGGCAAAGGACAATTTAATACCGTTAGTCCTGAGGGCTACCCAATCTCCTTTAAGGGGGACATCTTTCTTATCTATATTAAAATAGAAATACGAGGCCAAATCAGGATCAGTCGGATCATATACCCGGACTTCCCCGGTATCACCATTCACCCAAATCCTGAAGGGCACCGAATAAGTAAGATTTTCCGGGGTTAACAGATTCACGTATTGATTCAAATCAATATTCTGTACCAATTCCATCCTAGAATTAGTATAACTCCGATAAACCTGAGCACTCAGCCCCTTAGGAATAGCGTTATTACTGGGGTTTTCGTCATAATTAAGCCACAAAAGCCAGGACTTTCCGCTCCCCCAGGAAGGGCCGTTATACACATTATCCGCAAAAATATGCAGCCCAAATCCACCATGGCCATCTTCAGCACCCGATTCATACCGGGCATTGAATTCGTAAAGCATGGATCCGCTTTGAGGAGCCTTGATATTCACTTTAGCAAGCCGGGCATTTGCATCATTCTGATAGAGCCGGTTATTGCTCTCAGTCCAACTGCCTGATGCAAAACTATGTTCTGGTAATTGGACCTGGGCGAATAATGACATCCCCATGCCAATAACTAACAGGAAAAAAACGAGTCGCTTCATAAAGATACTCCTTTAAAATTTTATCCCTCCACGGGATTTTAACAATATATCCTAATTATAGTAACACAATATCTCAATAAAGTGTTACAATTTTCTATATTTTTTTAATTAATTTTAATAAAGATACCCAGTATCATGAATTACTTCCCAATTTTTGTATCTCCCGAACAAATTCCTCTAAATCCTCAAAGTGCCGATATACTGAAGCAAAACGGATATAAGCTACCTTATCTATACACCCAATCTTTTCCAACACCAAATCCCCAATAACAGCAGTATCAATCTCGTGATTTACCTTTCCTAAAATAGCCGCAACATCCTCAATCTCATTGATGATACTTTCAATATGCATCTGGGATACAGGTCTTTTTTCCAAAGCCCGCTGAACCCCCTTTTCAATTTTCCTCCGATCAAAAGGCTCCCGCCGGCCATCCCGTTTAATCACCATGAACTGTTTATCCTCAATTCGCTCATAGCTAGTAAACCGATACCCACAGCCATTACATTCGCGCCTACGACGTATCGCCTCACCATTGGCTAAAGTCCGGGATTCGATTACCTTATCATCAAAACTGCCACAATGGGGGCAACGCATCACTACCTCATACGAGATGTCAACTAAGCAAACAAAAAAAAGCCTGGCGACGACCTACTTTCCCACTCCTCAGAGGAGCAGTATCATCGGCGTAAGAGGGCTTGACTTCCGTGTTCGGTATGGGAACGGGTATAACACCTCCACCATTATCACCAG
>JAITNP010000023.1 GCA_031290455.1 Treponema sp.
GCTACGGTCCTGTTCGTCGGATTCTTTGGCAAGGCGGGGGTGAGCCTTGCGACCCTGGTGATGACCATTTCAGTGCTCCTCCTCGGAGAAATCACCCCAAAGACCCTGGCCAAGGAAGCGCCTGAACAATTCGCCATGTTTTTCGCCCCCCTGCTGAATCTTATTGTTTTTGTCCTTTCACCGGTCAATCGTCTGATAAGTTTATGGAAACGCGGTATCCTGCGGTTGTTTAGGATACAGGGGGACCGGTCCGTTACGGAGCAGGAACTCCTGACCTTTGTCGGGGAGGTACGCCAGGAAGGGGGTATCAACGAGGGGGAAGAGAACATGATCCGCAAAACCATCAAATTTGACGACATCACTGCCAATGATATTTTTACCCCCCGTATTGATGTGGTGGCAGTATCACTCTCCGATTCAATGAAGCGGATTGATAAGCAATTCCACGATACCGGATATTCCCGGTTACCGGTGTATAAAGATTCGATTGATAACATTGTCGGGGTTATGCTCTTAAAGGATTTTCATCATGAAGTGGTAGGAAAACGGCGGCCTCCTCACAGTATCATAAAACCGGTGGTGTTTATCACGAAATCCATGAAGATTGCAAAACTCCTTAAAACCCTGCAGGAGAAAAAATCCCATCTGGCGGTGGTGGTGGATGAATTCGGCGGGACCATGGGGATTATCACCGTGGAAGATATTGTTGAACAATTGGTGGGTGAAATTTGGGATGAGCACGATGAGGTGGTGGAAAATATAATCAGCGTTGATACGAAAACCTATCGAATATTGGGTAATACCAGTCTAGAAGATATGGTTGATTTTTTTTCGATAGATGAGGAGGATGAAAAAAATAAGGCCGACTATCATCGGCACACCACCATCGGTAATTGGGTGATTGAACAATCAGGGGGGGTTCCCCAGGAAGGGGACCTTTTTACCTTTCAGCATCTGGTCATCACCGTTTCAAAAATTCTCCGGAACCGGGTGATGGAAGTGATGGTTACCCTACCGGAAGTGCTGGAGAAAGCGCATTATTGACATATCCCTCTGTTCCGGATAGCTTTTGGTACCCCGGAGGTTTCCCCTGAGAAAACGTATTATTCTTTCGTTTGACTATGCCATCACACGCCTGCTCCGGGACAAGGCCACTTTCGAGATAGTCGAGGGCTTCTTGAGTGAACGCTTCCGCCGGTCCGTGAAGATCGGGAACTGGTGGTGATCGAGGTCCAGTTCGGCTACTTCCAGCGTATGCTCTTCGGGGTGAGCAAGGCCCTGGTCGAGCGGCTCTCTCTGAATGTGAAGCGATTTGACGACCGGACGGAGGATAGACGGAGCCATAGAATCAACGGTGGACTTGGGGATTCGGCAAGGCTGGGAAGAAGGAATTGGGATCGGCAAGGAACAAGGACCGGCGGAAGGCTGGGTGGAAGGTCGTAAAGAAGGGATGGGGATGGGGATGGGAATCGGTATGGAACAGGGCCGCAAAGAAGGCATCTAGGAAGGCAAGATCGAGACCACCCGGGCGCTCAAGGCAGTAGATTCTTTCAATGACTTGATCGTGCAAGGGACCGGGCTTTCATGGAGCGAGGTGGAAGCGCTGTATCTTGAAGTATTGTAAGTGCCAAGGACACAAAGCACCACAAAAATGAAGTCCAAAGATGTGCTCCTTGTCAAAATCCTTTCCTTAAATTACACTATATTAATATAATCCTATCAATAAGGAAAAATAATGTCCGATAAGAACATGGTTATGATTGACGGAAACACCGCTGCGGCGTATGTAGCTCATGCGCTGAGTGAAGTAATTGCAATTTACCCGATTACTCCGTCCAGCCCCATGGGGGAACTCTCAGACGAGTTTTCTGCCCAAGGCCGGAAAAACCTGTGGGGCACGGTCCCCCTGGTTGTTGAAATGCAGTCCGAGGCCGGCGCGGCAGGCGCCGTGCACGGAGCGTTGACCACCGGCGCCCTTTCCACCACCTTTACCGCATCCCAGGGACTCCTCCTGATGATCCCGAATATGTACAAAATCGCCGGGGAATTAACTGCCACCGTGTTTCACATCGCCGCCCGGGCCCTCGCGGCCCAGGGGCTTTCCATCTTTGGGGATCATGCGGATGTGATGGCCTGCCGTCAGACCGGTTTTGCCATGCTGGCCTCAAACAATGTCCAGGAAGTGATGGATACCGCCCTGGTGGCCCACGCCGCTACCCTGGAATCCCGGATTCCCTTCCTCCACTTCTTCGATGGGTTCAGAACGAGCCATGAGGTACAAAAGGTTGAAGAAGTACCCTACGAGGTGATACGGCAGCTTATTTCCGATGAGCTGGTTACCGCCCACCGGCTCCGGGGACTCTCCCCGGAAAAGCCCGCCATCCGGGGGACCGCCCAGAATCCTGATGTCTACTTTGCAGGACGGGAAGCGGGGAACAAATATTATACCGCGGTTCCCGGTATTGTCCAGAAATACTTCGACCAGTTTGCCAAGCTCACGGGGCGGCAGTACAAGATTTACGACTACTATGGAGCGGTTGACGCGAACCGGGTGGTGGTGATCATCGGGTCTGGCGCAGAGCCGGTGGAAGAATATGTGGACGATGCCAATGCCAAGGGTGAGCGGGTTGGGGTCCTCAAGGTGCGGCTCTTCAGGCCCTTTGACGCCGGCCTCTTTGTCCATGCCCTCCCCGCTTCCGTTCAGTCAATCGCGGTTCTGGATAGGACCAAAGAACCAGGCTCCCTGGGTGAACCTCTGTATGAGGATGTCCGGGCTGCTCTGGGTGAAGTTTTGTCCGGTTGTAAGAGTCCAATTGTTGTGGGCGGCCGCTACGGTCTCGGATCAGCGGAGTTTACCCCCAGCATGGCCAAGGCGGTCTTCGATAACCTCAAGTCTGCCGCTCCCAAGAACCACTTTACCATCGGTATCTACGATGATGTGACCAAGACGTCTCTTGATTTTGATGAAAACTTTGAGCTTGACGAGACCGGGGTCCACGAAGCCCTGTTCTACGGCCTCGGATCCGACGGCACCGTAGGGGCTAACAAGAACTCCATCAAGATCATCGGGGATGCCACGGAAAACAACGCCCAGGGTTATTTCTCCTACGATTCCCGGAAGGCCGGAACCATTACGGTGTCCCACCTGCGGTTCGGCAAGAAGCCCATCAAGAAACCTTACCTCGTGTCCAAGGCCGGCTTCATTGCCTGCCACAAGTTCTCGTTCATCGAAAAACAGGATATGCTCTCCAAGGCTAGAAAAGGTGCCACCTTCCTCCTGGCAAGCCCCTTTAACAAGGACGAAATCTGGCAGCACCTCCCGGTGGAAGTCCAGCAGCAGATCATCGACAAGGAACTCAAGTTCTACGTTATCGACGCGGTGAACCTTGCGGAAAAAGCCGGTATGGGCGGGCGTATCAACGTCATCATGCAGACCGCCTTCTTCCAGATCTCAGGGATCCTGCCCGAAACGGAAGCGGTGGAGCTTATCAAAAAGGCCATCAAGAAGAGCTACGGAAAGAAGGGTGAAGAGGTGGTGAAGAAGAACATCGACACCATTGATATGGCCCTGGCGGGGATCGAAAAGGTGGACTATCCCAAGACAGCGAGCGGAAACATCCATATAATACCCCCGGTTCCGGCCAATTCGCCGAAATTCGTCAAGGAAGTGATCGGCGAAATCATCGCCTCCCGGGGTGAAAAACTGCCGGTGTCCAAGCTCCCCGAGGACGGAACCTTTCCCAGCGCCACTACCAAGTACGAGAAGCGAAACATTGCCGAGAAGATCCCCGTGTGGGACCCCGAAACCTGTATCCAGTGCGGCAACTGCACCATGGTCTGCCCCCACGCGGTTATCCGCATGAAGGCCTATACCGAAGCTGCCGGTGCCGGCGCTCCGGCTACCTTTAAGTCTGTGGAGGCCAAAGGTAAGGGGTTTGAGGGCCTCAAGTGTACCCTCCAGATAGCTCCCGAGGACTGCACCGGTTGCGGTGCTTGCGTCAATATCTGTCCTGCCAAGAACAAGCGTGATGAAAAGAAAAAAGCTATCAACCTGGAACACCAGATACCCCTGCGGGAAGCTGAGGTGGCCAACTGGGATTTCTTCCTCAGGATCCCGAATACCGATGCGAAACTGCTGAACCTGAATACCCCCAAGGGTATCAGCCTCAAGCAGCCCCTCTTCGAGTTCTCCGGCGCTTGCGCGGGTTGCGGCGAAACGCCCTATGTGAAGCTCCTCTCCCAGCTCTTTGGGGACCGGGCGGTCATTGCCAACGCCACGGGCTGTTCCTCCATCTACGGCGGGAACCTCCCCACCACCCCCTACACTCAGCGGGACGACGGCCGGGGACCGGCCTGGTCCAACAGCCTCTTTGAAGACGCCGCTGAATTCGGCCTGGGAATGCGGCTTACCAGTGACAAGCTCGCCGAACATGCCCGGGAAGTGGCGGTCAAAGCCAAGGCCGAGGGTATCCAGGCCGCGCTCATCGACCAGATCCTCGCCAATGCCCAGGCAGAGGACACAGAAATCGAAGCCCAGCGGAAGGTGGTGGATGAACTGAAAGCAGCGATCAAGACCAATGACACGCCCACGGCGAAGCTGCTCTTCTCCCTGGCTGACCATTTTGTGAAGCGGTCGGTCTGGGTTTTGGGAGGCGACGGCTGGGCCTACGACATCGGTTACGGCGGCCTCGACCATGTCCTTGCCTCGGACAGGAATGTGAACCTCCTCGTGATGGACACCGAGGTCTACTCCAACACCGGCGGCCAGATGTCCAAGGCAACCCCGGTGGGAGCCATCGCCAAATTTGCCGCTGCCGGCAAGGACATAACCAAGAAAGACCTGGGGGCCATGGCCATGAGTTACGGCTACGTCTATGTGGCCAAGATTTCCATGGGCGCCAATATGAATCAGGCTATCAAGGCCTTCCGGGAAGCGGAGTCCTATCAGGGCACCTCCATCATCATCGCCTACTCCCACTGCATCAACCACGGTATTGACATGACCCATGGCATGGATCAGCAGAAGGGGGCGGTAACTTCCGGGCTTTGGCCCCTGTACCGGTACGATCCCCGGCTCAAGGAGGAGAACAAGAATCCCTTCCAGTTGGATTCCAAGGACCCGACCACGAGTCTTGAAGACTTCATGTACAAGGAAGTGCGGTTCAAGAGCCTCAAGGCCGCGTCTCCGGACCGGGCGGATGCGCTCCTGGCCAAGGCCAAGGCCCAGACCGAACGGGTTTGGAAGGAATACCAGTACCTGGCGGCACGGCCCTTCTAAATAAACCAAGTCCGGTGTAGTGTATAAGGTGTAGTGTATAATAGGGGGGTTTTGAAGAAAAAAGCCCCCTGCATCAGTAGACAATACTGTTTTATGTGTAATATCTTATAGGTAATGATGAAAAAGAGGTGGGCAATATGGTAGCAACGGGGCCTACCCCCCGGCAATTCGTGGATATGAGCTGCGCTGAATTTATTGCGGCCCTGGGCAGTAAAGCGCCGGTGCCCGGAGGTGGCGGCGCATCTGCCCTGGTAGGGGCCATGGGAATTGCTCTGGGACACATGGTGGGGGCGCTCACCATAGGCAAGACCGAATATGCGGAAGCGGCCATGCTGCGGCTGCAAAAGGAAGCGGAACGGTTACAGGAAGAACTGCTGGCCCTGGTACAACAGGATGCCGAGGCGGTTGAACCTTTTATCCGCGCCTATCGTATGCCCCAGGACACAGAAGTGGAGAAAACAGAAAAGGCACGGGCCCTGGAGTCGGCACTGCGGGGAGTCTGCGTGGCGCCCCTTGAAATCATGAAAAAGTGCGGAGCAGCGATAGGGCTGAACAAAGCATTTGCTCTCATGGGGTATCCTCCTGCGGCCAGTGACGCCGGGGCGGGGATCATGTTCTGTAAAGCCGCTCTTTTTGGCGCGGCTATAACGGTGTACATCAATACCGCTGCCATGACGGACCGGACCTTTGCACAGAAAATCAATGGTCAGGCAGATGCGTTGCGTAGTGAGTATGGGTCGTTAGCGGATCAGGTTTTTGAAACCATAACAGACCAATTGAGGTAACTATGGCTGATATAGCGGAGAATGAGACTTTTAATCGTTTGGCAATGGAAATGTCTCTGGAAGAACGGAACGATCTTCTTAAGAAACTTTCAGGTCAATCAAACATCTCACGAGAGCCTTTGTATGAGGATACAGAAGAAAGTGAGTTTATCGATAGTGAGGCGAAATTCGCCAGCCTGCCCTGGTATTCCCGTTTATTGTTTTTTATTCTGAGTTCTTTTAAGTCCATCTCTCCCTTGAAAATGTATGAGACACGGCAGGTAGCGAAATTAGGCAGGGAAATAGAGGCCCGGGCTCCCGGGGTCTTTGACCAACGGCACAACCTCCTGCTCTCTCCCTTTCAGAGGGCCCTAGCGGACCTGAAAGAGGGAGCCCGTTTTTTTTATACGGTCCTGGATTCGAGTTTTAATCGTGATCGGAGTGCTTTTTACGCCTTCCTGGCCTCCCTGGAAATGGAAGATATACACAACCGTTTACAAACAGAAACGAATCCCAATACAATTGCCGCCCAGAAGCCGGGGATCAGTGAAGCTGAACTGCGGCAGCTCGCGAATAATGCCATAGAAGGGGCCTTCGCGGCGATTACCGAAGAACATCGGAACGCCATGTATGACAATGCCCGTTCTTTATATTGCCTCAAGGAATTGGCGTCCTTTCTGTTTGATCGGGTGCTGCTTACCTTTACCTTTGAACCGTCGGTTTCCGACCAAGCCAGTCTTGCCAATGTGGTCAAAGAGCAATTAGTAACCCTGAATAATATTCTGTTTTCCTTTAAAAAACCTCCGTCCATGACCCTGATAGAATCCCTGTTTGTCTTTATTCTGCAGAAATATCAGGATAATCCGAATCTTGATATGGACATGGAAATACAGAGCCTCCTTTCCAAGGCCGAAGATTCCCTGGTGGCTATCCGGGTATTTAACAAGCAGATACCCTTGACCTTCATACTGCGTTGCGTGTACCGGAATATGTCCTTGGCGCCTACTGAAATTGCCGGCGGGGAGGATTGGTTTGCCGGATTGCAGGAATATTGGAAAGCCCAGGTTGAGGCCAAAATTGCCGAATACATGAAGAAACGCCGGCAAGAGGAACTCTTTGAGACATTCCGTTATTTTCTCAAGGGGGTGAGTTTAAAGGTCTTGAAAAACGTGGGGTCTGAATCCAACCCGGCGGGGATACCGATATGCGGCTCCTTTGGGCTTTCATTTTTATTAACCTTCTATTCGGCTATTTTTATACCTGATATTAATAAGGTACTCCGGCCCATTCTGCTTGAAGGAGAATTTATCAAACGGGAGAATCGGACCATTTTTACAGAAAGCTATAATGATCTGAGTAAGCTGGAAGATGCTATCAAAAAATTTGATGAGAAGCTTTCTGCAATCGGGGACTTTGGAAAACTGTATGCCTTGGCAAATGAGGAGACCTCCCTCCCGGTTAAACGGCGGAAAATACAGATAATAACCGAAGACGCCACCGATGAGGCCTATACCATTGTAGAACAGACCAGAACGGCTATAAGCAGTCTGCTCACTATTTTAAATGCCGTCCTTCCGGTAAATTCCGAAGAAAAATCGGCGATTCTGGTCAATATCACGAAATTTGTGGAAAAGAGCAATCCCAATACGATTACCGCGACCGGGAATAGCGTTGCGTCCAATACGCCGCAATTGACGCCTAAGGGTCTCCTTTTTATTACGAGTATTACCGATGTCATACAAAAATTACAAAAAACCTTGGAGATTCTGGATGAGATAGGTAGTATGGAATCCAATGTGCCCAATGTGTAGAGGGGTATCCCCGGATACCCGGGGGATTTATCCCTTTAATCTACGCTTTTCAAGGGTGGTATCCTTGGCCCGGTTCCCGTTTATGATGGATGGGGTGGCGGTCGGTCCTATTTCCTGCGTTATTTCTTCCTCTTCTATGGGTACTATGAAGTATTCCCCGGCGGGGAACAGTCCGAACCGGCATCGGCTTTATGCATCCCTCGGCCTGGACCAGGAGCGGGTGTATGCCTGTACCCAGGTCCATGCCCGGGATGTGCTGGTCATAGACCGGGGAAGCCCGCATACCGGGCCGCAGGCGGACGGTATGATAAGCCGGGATAATGGGGTGTGGCTTTCGGTTACCGTGGCGGATTGTCTGCCGGTGTATTTGTACGATACTGAAAGCGGCGGTTTCGGTATCCTCCATTCCGGGTGGCAGGGGACGGGCATTGTTATGACAGCCCTCCGGCTCATGGAGGAACACTGGCACACCCGGCCCGAAGCAGTTGCCGCGGTCTTGGGTCCCTGCATTCGTTCCTGCTGTTACCAGGTTGATGCTGAACGGGCACACGCCTTTGAAGCGGAATTCGGCGGTTTTGGCGGCGTTTACCCCTTAGGTCCGGTGGTTCATCCCCCCCGGTATATTGACCTGCAAGCGGCCAACGCCCGGCTTCTGGCCAATGCGGGGGTACGGAATATCGCGGTGTGCGGTGACTGTACCTTTACCGATGCACGGCTTGGCTCCTTCCGGCGGGAAGGGCCTTCTTATACCCTTATGGCAGCCCTGGTTGGGCATTTTTGTGAGGAATCAGCATGGTTGATTTAAAAGCAGCGTGGAAAACCCGGATCGCCGGAGCATTAACAACACTCCTCCGGGAAGCCGGGAAGGAAGAGACCATTGATCCATCTCAGGTGATCGCCGAAATTCCCCCGCAACCGGAATTGGGAGACCTGGGGTTTCCCATGTTCAGCTTCGCCAAGGCGCTGAGAAAAGGCCCTCCCCAGATAGCCCAGGCAGTAGCTGCAGCATTAGGCACGGTTACTGAGGGCAGCTTCGTTGCCGAAGGTCCGTACGTGAATGTGCGCTTCAACCGGGGGGCCCTTGCCGCAGCCCTGCTGACCCAGGTCCTGGATGAGTCCGTCCCCTTCGGAAGACCGGAAACCCTTAAAGGCTCCCGGATCATGGTTGAGTTTTCCAGCCCCAACACCAATAAGCCCCTCCATCTGGGACATCTTCGCAATGATATATTAGGGGAGAGTATTTCCCGGATCATCGCTGCCTGCGGGGCGGATGTACGGAAGGTCTGCATCATCAATGACCGGGGGGTCCATATCTGTAAGTCCATGCTTGCCTATCAGAAGTATGGCGCGGGGAAAACCCCCGAATCCGAGGGTATCAAGAGCGATCATTTTGTGGGAGACTGGTACGTCAAATTCCACCACATGAGCAAGGAGACCCCCCAGGCCGAGGAGCAGGCCCAGGAATTACTGCGAAAATGGGAAGCCTCGGACCCGGAAACGGTAGCGCTCTGGAAGCAGATGAACCAATGGACCGTGGAGGGCATAAAGCAAACCTACGAGCGGACCGGCATCTCCTTTGACCACTACTACTTTGAAAGCCAAACCTATTTAAAGGGAAAGGACGAAATCCTCAAAGGCCGGGAACAGGGCCTTTTCTACCAGGAAGCTGATGGGGCAGTATGGGTGGACCTGAGCGCGGAAAAACTCGACAAGAAGGTACTCCTCCGCAAGGACGGCACCTCCCTCTACATTACCCAGGACATTGGCACCGCGATTTTCCGGCACCATGACTGGCCCTTTGACCGGCTGGTCTTTGTGGTGGGTTCTGAACAGCAGTACCACTTTAAAGTACTCTTCACCATCCTGGAAAAACTGGGTTATCCATGGGCGCAGGCCCTCTACCACCTCTCCTACGGCATGGTAAACCTCCCGGAAGGTAAGATGAAGAGCCGGGAAGGCACGGTGGTGGATGCGGACGACCTTTTGGACAGCCTGAAAGCCATGGCCTTGCAGGCGATCCGGGAAAAGGACCGGGAAGCAGTGGTGGGGGATTCTGCCGCAACCGCTGAAAAGATAGCCCTGGGAGCCTTGCACTATTACCTGCTTTCGGTGTCCCCTTCCAAGGACATGCTCTTCAACCCCCAGGAATCCCTCGCATTTAACGGTAATACCGGCCCCTATCTCCAGTACATGGGGGCGCGGATTTCCTCCATGCTCCGCAAGGATGCCATGGTCCGTACCGAAGGCGAAGCCGTACCCGGCACGGTCAAGCCGGAACTCCTCTCCGGGGATGCGGAATGGGAATTGATTAAAACCCTGGGAACCTATCCGGAGGCAGTAAGTGAGGCCGCAGCTCGGATGGACCCTTCTCTCCTGGCAACCTATCTCTACGAGCTTTCCAAGGCCTTCAGCCGCTTCTACCACGACTGCCCCATCCTGAACGCCGAAAGCCCGGACCTCGCGGCTACCCGGCTCGCCCTCTCCCGTGGGGTACTAGTCGTTCTCCGGGAAGCCCTATACTTGATAGGTATTCCCTTCCTGGAAATCATGTAAAGACGCCTTGGTATTAAAAAATGGCCTATTTCCTTGCGAAAACAGGCCGTAAAAGGGACGGTGATTTCCCTAGAAATACCGCTTCAACAGTCCCTTGAAACCGGATCCGTGACGGGCTTCATCCCGGGCCATTTCATGGACCGTATCATGGATGGCATCATACCCCCGTTCCTTTGCCCGTTTCGCCAAATCGGTCTTGCCCGCGCAGGCGCCGTGTTCAGCATCTACCCGCATTTCAAGGTTGCGCTTCGTGCTGGTGGTAATACACTCACCCAGCAGTTCCGCAAATTTGGCGGCATGTTCCGCTTCCTCAAAGGCGTAGCGCTTATAGGCTTCGGCGATCTCAGAATACCCTTCCCGATCTGCGACCCGGCTCATGGCCAGATACATACCAACTTCGGTACATTCTCCGTTAAAGTTCGCCCTGAGGTCCTTGAGGATATCTTCCTCAACGTCCTTCGCAACACCAACCACATGCTCGGCGGCATAGCCCGCGTTCTCAACCTGCTCCTTGAACTTGGAAGCCGGGGCCTTACAGGTAGGACAGACCTCGGGAGGCCGGTCACCTTCATAGACATAACCACATACGGTACATACGAATTTTTTCATCGTTTTACGCTCCATAAAAAATATATACTAACGGCTCAAGCCGTAGTTTCCTAAAAAAGGACTCATTCACCCCCACAATGTACGCAACACCCATAAAAAATGGTTTTCCGGTAATCAATGGTGAACAACTGGGGATGCACTCCCTGGCCAGCTTCCTCGTAACCAAGGATAATCTTGAGGGTTTCCGTATTAGGGCAGGTAATATCAATGATATTACCACAGCGGTTGCATACAAAATGAGGATGGGGGCTTACAACCCCGTCGAACCGTTCCTCCCCGTCCACCACCCCCAGGGATATGACGAAACCATGCTGCCGAAACAGGTTGATATTACGATATACCGTGGAAAGGGAAAGGTCGGGAATTCGGGGTTTAAGTTTTTCATACACCCATTGGGCGCTGGGATGGGATGTGGTAGCCTGAATAAGTTCCAAAATCGCATCCCGCTTCTTGCTGTATTTTTTCCCAATCCTGTTCATCAATATATAAACCTACATTACATCCTTGAATTAATAATGATAACTATTATTAGTATACTCATTCTAAAAAAAATTGGCAAGTATCCAACAAATTATTTTTTACTTCATATTTTTTTGCGTGGATATATTTCGTATTCTCATTCTCTTGGGATGCCAGGGTTAACGTCAACATGGCACATAGTCTTATGTATGTTGTATGCGAGCAAACATGGGAGGTGATGCGGGATTGATAAATGTGGACCTACGTACTTTGACTGAAGGTTCGTGTATAAAAGGTTAGACGAAATAAAAATCCAAATCGTTTAACATAGTCAGATTTTTGGCTAAGGATGCTAAAATGAAGAAGAATAGTTTTCTGATGGGAATACTCAGCATGGCGCTAGTATTCGGGATGGCGATGTTTGTCGGGTGCAAGACCGATGACGATGATGGCGGCAATGGCGGTGGTGATGCCTTTGTCATTACTGTTAATGGGTTAACTGGCCATACCGGACAGGAAGTGGAAGTTAGCTTTGCGACGGATACCACCAAGCATTCTAATGCTTCCGGGTTATGGGGAAAGTAGGGACTATAGATGGAACCGTAACATACGCGATAGATAGTGAGCAGTTCAAAGGTTTTGCTAGTAATAAAACCCTTGTCTTTATCACCGTTGATCCCTATGGCGATGCTAGTTTTGGTCATGGAATATTTGGAGATTATTCCAAAACAACCTATGAGTTTGGTTCAAAGACAGTAACCGTAACTTACCCAGGGGATTTTAAGAATGGAAGCACTGGCGTTGGTATAAGGGGACCGCTACGTTACAAAAAGCAGAATAAAAAAGCCGTCCGTTTCTCCGCCCTAAAAATGTCGGTTGCGCCCGGAACGATAAGGGGCATAAAATCTGAACTTGGTTGGGCGTGCACCCTTCAATGACAATACGAATGTTATTTTAACGTTGAGATTTTTGGATGGAGAATGTTACTTAAATGGGCATTGAAGCAATATTTACTACTCAAAAATTGGATCTTGATTTTTTCATGGAGGTTTAAATGAAAAGAAAAAGCGCCAGTTCAAATCTGAAGTGCGAATTTACATTCGGCAAAGACCTCGTGAGGCCTCCGATAACCTAAAGCCGTGCGCGGACGATTATTGATTTTCATAACGATTTTGTCAAGTTGTCGTTGCGTGAGTCTCTCAAAAGACGTCTTTTTAGGCAGATACTGCCGATGAGCCCATTGGGGTGTTCGTTCAGTCCCCGCTCCCACGAGTGATAGGGGTGAGCGAAATAAATATCCCACTCAAGCGACTGCACCAGCGCCTTGTGGCTTGAGAACTCCTTGCCATTGTCAAAAGTGATGGTCTTGATGAAATCATTGGGAATGGCTCTGAACGCGCGAATAGCGGCGCGATTAAGCGTGGCCGCCGCCTTGTTGGGCATAACCTTCGCCACCAGTACCGTGCTTGTTTTATCGACAAACGTGGCGATAGAGGTGTTCTTTACCCGCACGCTCCACCGTATCGCCCTCCCAATCGCCTACCCACGTCTTCTCTGCCTACGATAGCCGGAGGGTTTTCTTTTGTGTTACGGTCGGGAATCTGTCCCCAGCGGTCTTTCGCACCTCCGCGCCCCTTGCGATACGCACGTGCGTGGCGAAAATGGTGTTTCAACGCGGGATCGGACGCTATGCGCCGGTAGATGGTAAATCGTCTCATGGGACACCCATCTTTCAGGGTTGTGGGGGTATTTAAGCCGTAAATATCCCGAAATCTGGTCGGGGAGTAGTCCTGTTTAAACAAGGTCAGTACTTCCGCCATCAGGTCATTGTCGCTCATTTTGGGACGTTCTTTGGTATTCGCTCTCCGCTGTTCTGCCTCGTCCTGGGCTTCCCGGCCGATGTAGATACCGTTTTCGTCGCTATTGCGGTTCAGTTCATGGTATATGCTGCTTAGGTGCTTACCTAGTATCACCGAGATATAGGTTTTGGGTAGTTGCATACCGAGCATAACCCTTAGTGCGTCTTGCTCTTCTTTGGCATAGTGTTGGTAGGGCATCGTTCCCTCCGTTAAATGGGTGTTGCTAACTTCATTCTATCGGATTTGACGGTGCCCTTACTATACCCTAGCGTTTTCGCACTTCAGATTTGATTTGGCCTCTGATAAAAACCTCTTCTTCAGAAGCATTTCCCTGCCCGCCCTGGTCAAATCATACCAGATAAATTTATAACTCTCTGACAATCTGCCCCTAAAATTATCTTCATCCTCGCCGCTGCCGGCAAACCATTTTTCAATAGTATGATACGCTTGGTGAATATGAAAAAAATCAATGTTGTCCCCAGTCTTTCTCCCGTATTTCATATTTCAGGGAATATAAGTTTTTCGGTTTTCTCAAACTGCTGTTCAGGTAATGTAAAATCAAATAAATAGTGGTAAGCCGCGGTTGACCGTCAATCAAATGATATTGATTTTTCTCTTTGTTTTCACGTACCACAAGCGGCTGGAGGCAATACCATGTTGTTTGGCCATATTCATGGTGATTGGCTTAAACGCTTTGACATCTTCCAGTAAATCAGTAACCTGTTTTTCCACCCAACGGTATCCTCGTTGATATTTGGGGACAAAAAAAGATTCCTTCAATAAGGAACCAACACTGCGGAGTATTGCGGTATGCTCAGACAAGCTCATCGCCTATTTCACCCTTACTATTTTTCACCAAACACCGAATGTACTGCAAGAAAAGGAAAAGCCTGGCGACGACCTACTTTCCCACTCCTCAGAGGAGCAGTATCATCGGCGTAAGAGGGCTTGACTTCCGTGTTCGGTATGGGAACGGGTATAACACCTCCACCATTATCACCAG
>JAITNP010000058.1 GCA_031290455.1 Treponema sp.
GCAATACGATTAAGGATGGTTTCCGTGGGCAGCAATTCGCCTTCTGTAGTCAGGTAGGTACATTCGTACCGGTAAAATCCTCTGTCAAGCGCTGTTTGTACCGCCGCTATCCCCTTGAGATGGGATGGGGAACCGTCGCTCTGGTATTCTGGAGAAAAGCCCTTGGGAAAGGTCTTAAGAAACTCCGCTTTGTCCGTCACGCCGAATATACGCAGCGTTTCCTTGTTGCAATCGATGATGTTCCGGTTTTCATCCCACATAGTGCAGATGAACGGTGAAGTATCCAGCATCTGGTGCACCCGCTCTTCGGCTTCGCTCTTTTCGTTCTGGGCGGCGATGAACTCCCGGAGATCACGGGAGTAGGCCGCGAGGCGATAATCGCCCTTCCAAGAAATCCTTCGGAGGGTTGTCTCCACCGGCAGAAGCTCGCCCCCGGCGGTGCGGTAGGTCCAGTCAAAACACTGATACCCGGTTTCAAATGCCGCCTTGCCGAACCGCTTGGCTTTTTTGGCGGTTAGCTCCCCGTCAGGTTGAAATTCGGGATTAAAATCAAAGAACCTATTGAGATAATCGGGCTTTTCTTTTACCCCCAGGAGATCAAGGATCTGCTGGTTGCAGTCGATCATGACCGCGTTTTCGTTCCAGAGGGTGCAGCCCAGGGGAGTGGCGTTCAGCATGGCCAGGGTTCGCTCTTCGGCTTCGTTCTTTTCGTTCTGGGCGGCAATAAATTCGCGCAAGTCCCGGGAATAGGCCGCCAGCCGGTAATCGCCCTTCCAGGGAATCCTCCGGAGGGTTGTCTCCACCGGCAGAGGCTCGCCCCGGGCAGTGCGGTACATCCAGTCAAAACGCTGGTAACCGGTTTCAAATGCCGCCTTGATCATCCGCAGTGCTTTTTCGCCGGTCGGTTCCCCATTGGGTTGAAATTCGGGATTCAGATCAAAAAAACCGTTGATATAATCAGATTTTTCTTTCACTTCAAGGATATCCAGGGCATGCCGGTTGCAGTCGATCATGTTGCCGCTTTCGTCCCAGAGAGAGCAGACCAGTGGGGTGGCATCCAGCATGGACAGGACACGTTTCTCCGCTTCACGCGCCTCTTTTTCCTTTTCGTAGAGTCCACGCAAATCGCGGATATAGGCGGCGATGCAGAATATACCGTTCCACTCAACCCTGACCAGGGTTACCTCCGCTGGCAATTCCTCGCCCGAAGCGGTCCGGTGCATCCATTGGAAACAACTGTATCCGGTTTTGAAGACCTCCTGAATAAGCCGGTGTTTTTCAGTGATGCTGTGCAGGCCGTCGCGCTGGTATTCCGGCATCCAGTCGTAATACCGCTCAAGAAACTCCTCTTTATGAGCCACTCCAAAAAGCCGCGGCGCCGCGATGTTGCAGTCAACGGCCAATCCGGTATCGTCCAGAAAAATACAGGCGGAGGGCATCGCGTCCAGCATGGTCCGGGCACGGCTCTCGGCCTGGCGTCTTTTTTCCTCATTCGCCCTGATTTCAGTGAGATCCCTGACATAGGCCGCTATGCGGCAACCGCCCTGCCAATTAACACGCACCAAGGTAACTTCCGCCGGAAAGAGCCGACCATTCAACCTGCGGTGAACCCATTCAAAACACAGCCTGCCGTTTACTATTACCGCATGAAGACGGTTCAGAGCTTCGTCGCGGCAGAGGAGCTGTCCATCAGGCAGATATTCGGGCATAAAATCGAAAAAATGTTCCTCGAAATCCTGTTTTGATTCAGCGCCAAAAAGGGTAATCGCCTCCTTGTTGCAGTCGTAAATTGTTCCGTCTTCGCCCATAAGGAAACAGGCAAGCGGCGTCGCGTCCAGCATAATCTGGGTACGGTCTTCCGACTCGGCGTTCCTTGTCTCGGTAACGTCATGACATAAAGCGATCACACCGTCAAAGGCTCCGTCCTCGTCAACGAGGCGGGATGCCTGAATAGTAAACGGCCTCTTTTTCCCTACAGCGGGAAAGTTCATAAGAACTTCGGCGTTTACGCTTTGATTGCCCTTTTCAACATACTGAAAAAGCGCAATGATGGGTCCGGCAAGATCATCGTTTCCGGTAAGCGTGTGCAATTCCCCCAAACTGCGTCCGTTGATGCTCTCGAAATCATCAAGCCCCATAAGTTTCAGAAACGCATTAGAACCATAGACCAGGCGGCTTTCCCGGTCAAGGCGCAAAAGAGCGCTCGGTATATTTTGAAGGAGCAGCTTCATGTGTTTTTCAAGCTCTACCGGCTTTGGGGCTTTAGGATTATTCACGCTGCTGGAACCGGTATCATTCTTTTTCATTAATAACCGCCCTTCTTTATGTCACCGGGATACCCGGTGCTGTTCCATTTTTCGTGGTTGGTCCCGGATATGATTTTCGCATCGGTTAAAAAGCTGCTTTCCGGGGTATTCCCTGCAATTTCCTCAATGATTTTTACTCCGGGAAGGGCGTGGTTCTTCATTTCAAACCCGAGGAGACCTCCCCTGTCGGCTTCTGTCTCTATGTTCCGCGCCTTTTTAAGGAAGAAAACGGAAATGGCCACCGTTACCGCCGCTACAATGGCAATGACCGGGATAGCCAACCTGAATTTCAGTTTCATAATCATTTCCTATTATTATACTATTAGTCAATTAATATTACACTGACAAGTCATTAATATAGATTTTCGGTGGTGATCTACAAAGTATACTCGCTAATTCCTTATAGGATATAGAATTACGTTACAAATCTAACTAAAATGGATTTTTGTCCACTCATTAGAATTTTTCTAATTCCTTGCTATATAAGGAATTACTCAGCATACTTTGTAGATCACCACCCCCCCAGGAGCTTGTTCCAGAAGCTATCCCCCCCGGCCTATCTGCAAATCTACCAGAAGCCGGGAGATGCGGTAGCTTTTGCCAGAGAAGCCCTACCTACAGGCGGCATTACCAAAGGCGCTTGAGCGGTACGTCTTCCCGGTTCACCGGAATCTGATATTGCGCTATGGCGTTCACTATCCTGGTTATCAATTTTTCCCTCATTGCAACCATGCCTCAATCTAAATACTGTTGCTAACAATTCCATTTTAGCGTTCGTGGATACAGTACTGACGGTAATGACAGCCGGCACCATAGGATGAAGAATCGCAGAACCGGCACCGTGTTGACGAAGCTGCGTACACAAGCGCACCAAGCCCCGCGAGTAGTACGGCAAACCACATGATCTTCCGAATTAGCATAAAACACTATATGCCGTTAGACAGTCCTCCTTATTTAAGACGCATGATTTTACAATCGAACAGGCTCACTGAAACAGGGTCAATCATGTTGCCATGTCCATAAGTAGTGAGTACCATCACTTTTACCAGATCGCGATACCACGTTTTCAGGCTTTTGCCCCAGATGATAAAAGGCTGTTTCAACTGTTCCACACCGCGTCGTTGTAGTCTTTGAACAGCGCGGCTGGGATGATGGTATCTTCAGGATATGGCTTGATTTCATACCTGATGGTTTTTAAGCTCAGGTTTATGTTGGGCATGGTATAGTTAAAAATTCCCTAGTCGAACAATTTATCGCCATACATGACCACTATGCGCCCAATACAATAGAAGTATTTGTTTCTATCCTTTTATACACCAATTGTTCTCTATCAAGACTACCGTTATTCCGTCTCTGAAAGCGTATTGTTTGATTCGTTTGTCCCTTGGATTTCCGTGCATACGCCCCGATAAAGAAGCGGTACCCGATAAAGCCGGAGGGCCATTGCAAGCCGCCCGATTGAACTATAGAATTGTATCCAATTGTATCTATTATTTACCACAAAGGAAGGAATCATGCAAAAGGGAACAATGCTCATTCATAACGGGCACGAGACGGATCCGGTCACCGGCGCGCTGGGGGTAACGGTTTATCAGACTTCCACCTATTACCGGAAGGACA
>JAITNP010000117.1 GCA_031290455.1 Treponema sp.
ATGTGGAAGGATGCGCTGGGTTTTGGGGATATTGAGGGAAAGGCCGGAGCCGCAACAGTAGCACGGATACAGCAGCTTCGTACCATGGGGTGTGGGTTGCTTCGTTTTGCCGTGCCTGACCTGGAAGCTGCTGAGGTTTTAGGGAACCTTGCATCCATGGTTTCCATGCCCCTGGTGGCGGATATTCATTTTGATTATAGAATTGCCCTCCGCTGTCTTGATTTCCCCATTGCAAAGATCCGTATCAACCCTGGAAACATCGGGAGCAAAGAAAAAACAGAAAAGGTCTTGTCCAAGGCCGCTTCCCAGGGGATACCCATACGAATAGGGGTGAATGCCGGGAGTCTTCCCCTGGATTTACGGCGTTCTGTGGAAACAGGCAGTGTGGACCGGGCCGAGGCTTTGGTGCAGGCAGCGGAACGGGAACTGGCGCTCTTTCAGGAATTTGATTTTCATACGGTCCTGGTCTCAATGAAAGCCGCTACTATTGCCGATACTATTAAGGCGAACCGGATTCTTGCACGTCGAACTGATGTGCCCCTCCATATTGGCGTTACCGAGGCAGGACCCCTTATCGCCGGGGTGGTACGGAATACTGTTGCCCTGCATACCCTGCTGTCCGAAGGTATTGGGGCCACTATCCGGGTGTCTCTTTCGGACACTATGGAGCATGAGGTTATTGCCGGGAGGGAAATTCTGGGGGCCGTGGCGGACAGTACAGGAAATTCCCAGGACCGGAAAGGGGTGGTGATTGTTTCCTGTCCCCGGTGCGGCAGGCATGGTTTCGATACCCATGGTTTTACCGAACGGTGGCAGCCTGTGCTGTATGCCTTGGATAAAGATATTACCATTGCTATCATGGGATGTGCCGTCAATGGACCTGAAGAAGCCCGGTATGCTGATTTGGGTATCACCGGCGCCGGAAACAAGGTGCTTTTATTTCGTCAGGGAAAGGTTATCAGGACTATTGATGCGGAGGAAGCGGATGTCGCCTTTCGGGAAGAACTGAATAGGCTATAGCTTTAAAATCGGAGCAGCGGTGAAGAAACGGATGTTTTTAGGGGTTCTTATTTTTTCTCTTGCTGGTGTCATGGGGTGGACCCAACGGTATATCCCATCTCCCTACTGGTTTACCCTGGAGCGGGGGAAATTCTTTTTCAGGAACGGTGACTATGGGGATGCCCTCATGTCTTTTGAGGATGCCCGGCGGGAACGCAGGGGTATGTATACCCGGATGGAACAAGACTTGATCACGGTGTTATCCATACCGGAGGTGCGCCGTTTTGGAGATTCCCTTGATCGCATAGAGACCTATATCAGTGAGCGGTATCATGTAGAGGCTGCTGCCGCCCTTGAGGAATTGTATTACCGGGTCCCCAAGGCTCATCTTGAGAATTCCGCCACCAGAGCTTTAGGAGAACTGGGCCGTTTAAAGGAGTATCCTGAAGCGGAATATTGGATAGGAGAAACCTATCGAGTCGAGGGGGAACTGGGGGTGGCCTTAGGGCAGTATCAGAAGGCTTATGAGCAGCGGATGTTCCTGGAGAATCCCGGTTTTGATGTGGAAATTTTATATAAAATAGTTGATATCCTCAAGGTACGCCAGGAATACGCCGAGATGGAACGTCAGGCGGTCGAGATCCTTGCGGAAGATTCCCTCTGGTTCCAAGATTCGGGGGTCCTTACGCGGAATGCCATGGCACGGGTGCTGGAAAATGAAGGGATTAACCGGTTTTTGACCCTGTACCGGTATAATAATGCGGTGGTAGAGCGGGCTCACCGATTGTTGGGTTTCTATTATTACGCATCGGGCCGGTACGGCAGGGCGGCGGAACACCTGGAGTTTGCATTTTTGATTCAGAATACCATTTTGCTGGAAGAAATTATCCGTAATCAGTATGATTTTACCTTTACCACGATGAACGCCCTGATACAAGAAGTCATGAGAAGATCGGTTTTGGCCGGCTATATTGAAGATGTTGAATATTATAAAACCATCTACTATTTGGGCGCTGCTCTTTACGGTGATGGCAAATTGGTTCCCGCACGGCTTTTCTGGACCTTTTTAAGCGGTCGCCCTGAAGCGGGTGAATGGAACGGCAGGGCACAAAGTCAGCTTAAAAGTCCCTTTGTGGAAAAAGTCCAAGAAATGCCGTGAAGCCAACCCCAGGCTTCCCTGTCGTATTTTTGAATATTATTTTTCTGTCATTTTCGGCCTTTGAAAGCGGTTCACACGTTGTATTTGTTGCGGTTTTCCTTTATATTGGTATTCAACAACCAGAACATTTGAGTTCTATGTTTATATTTTATTGGAGGGAACGGCATGGCGCAGCAGAATGTATCATTACAGTTGGTGTTAGGGGATAAAAAGGTGTCCCTGGGGGTTGATTATGTGGGGGCGTATATGCGCAAAGATGGCACGACAAAGTTTTCAGTGACGGCCACCTGTCTTAATAAGGAGGATGCTCGTATTCTGGCGCAAGCCTTGGGCGAACTTGGGATTCAGGGGCCGGAATAAAACGGTCACCTGCGGTGAATAGCTTATATGGAAATTGGTATACCATCTTTTAAAGAACAGATAGACATCTATACGCCCCGGGAACAGGAAAAAATACGGCAAGCCCTTGGTTTGATGGAAACAGCTCCTGCCGAAGGATCGGTTGCTTCCGGAGAATCTACGCTCCATACCCTGGGGGTTGCGGTTATTCTTATGGAGCTTAACCTAGATGTTGATACTATCATCGCCGCCCTGCTGCTGGACGCTCTGAGGGACTCCATTGCAGGGAAAACCATCAGCACAACCTTTGGTCCCCATGTGGCCCTCCTGGTAGAGGGGGTGCGGAGGATTGCCGATATTTCGGCAAAGAACAAAACCGTCCAGGAAGCGGAAAACATACGGAAAATGCTTTTTGCCATGTCCCAAGACATACGGGTCATCTTTATACATCTGGCGGATAAGCTCGACCGGATGCGGACCCTGGAGGAACTGTCTCTGGAACAGCGCCGGATGGTCGCCCAGGAATGTCTCGATATCTACGCTCCCTTGGCGGACCGGCTGGGTATTTCATGGATAAAAGATGAATTGGAAGACCTCTCCCTCAAATATCTCAACCGGGAAGTCTATCAGCAGATAAAAGATATTGTCGCCCTGAAAAAGGGGGAGCGTACCGAGTTTCTCGATACCCTTCAGGACATCATCCTGCACGAAGCGGATAAGATGGGGATCAAGGTTGAGGTAACAAGCAGGGCTAAACATTTCTATTCGATATATCAGAAGATGCGGAGACGGAACAAGGCCACAGGGGATATCTACGACTTCCTCGCCATCAGGATCCTCTGTGAGAGCATTGAAAATTGTTATACCCTGCTTGGCATGGTTCACCGGCTCTGGAAGCCTCTGGCCGGTCGTTTTAAGGATTATATTGCCATGCCCAAATCCAATGGCTACCAAAGCCTCCATACCACGGTCATGGCCTTTGCCGCCCCCCATGATGCAGAGGGGAGGTCCCTGGAAATACAGATCAGAACCGGGGAAATGCATCACATCGCCGAATACGGGGTTGCCAGTCACTGGCTTTATAAACAAGGAACCGCCCGGAAAACAGTCCGTCCGGTGGATATTTCCATTGTAACCCGCCTACGGGACTGGAAACAGCAGGAGGCCGGAACCCCCGAGGACCGGACCTTGGAATCCTTCCTCAAGGATATAAAACGGGAGATCCTCAAGGGTTCGATCTATGTGTTTACCCCCCAGGGCAAGGTAATTGAGCTTCCTGCCGGGGCAACGGCCATTGATTTTGCCTATACCATTCACTCTGCCATCGGGGAGCATTGTATGGGCGCCAAAGCCAACGGCGCCATTATCCCCTTGAGTTCGGCCTTGCAGAACACCCAGATCGTGGAAATCCTCACCTCTCCGCATGCCCACCCCCATATCAATTGGCTCCGGCAGGCAAAAACCTCTAAAGCCCGCAGCAAGATCCGTTCCTGGCTACAGCAGCATGATGACTCAATGGTGAGCGAAAAGAATACCCCCGCAAAGAAAAAGGTCCCGGTCGCTTCCCCGGAAACCCTGGTCCCCGAGGCAAAGGAGATACCCCCGGTACAGCGGGTCATAGAACAGCATCTGACCAATTCACCGATTCTCAAGGTACGGGTGGAAGACGAAAAGAACCTGATGATCCGCTTTGCCCAATGCTGCCGTCCGGTAACAGGGGATCCCATTGTGGGGTACATTTCCCGGGGCAGGGGCATCATCATCCACCGGAGTAATTGCAGTAACCTCATCCATATTCCCGACCTTGCGGAACGGAAGATCCACACCGAATGGGAAAACGCCGCCTCTGTGCTGGTGAAGCACTTTAAGGTGGAGGCCCGTCTGTCGGCGGACCTTTTTTCGGAAATAGAAGGGGCGGTGCGGAAATATCAGGGCCATCTTCTTGAAGGCCGCCTGGAGGAAACCACCCCCAACCGTCTTACCGGGCTTTTTACCATGCAGTTGGAACAGGCCGAAAATTTAAAGCGGGTCCTTAAAAATATCCGGGGTATTCCCGCGGTATTCAGCATCCAAACTCTCGCATAAAGGGGATTTACATAATGTCTATATCGGTGATATAATAAGGATAGATGCGATACTAGCTCACCTGGATAGAGCAGCTGCCTTCTAAGCAGCAGGTAGGGGGTTCGAGTCCCTCGTGTCGCGTATAGCGATGCGGTCCGATACGTTCTGGAATGGAGGACTTGTTCAAAATCTCGAAACCACATCGGTAACGAGTCCGTTTTTCACCATCTTTATTGCCGCTCAAATATTTACAGCAGTCTCCGTTGCCCCAGGAGGACTATGTTTCCGGCACCGTCTCTAATGTTCCGCATTGAAGAAAATTACCGCTACAAAACATGATGGCCCTTCGCCCTGGGTATGACCCCCTCATCTTTTCCTTTATGTTAATGCCTGATATACTATCATACAGTCTGGGGAGGCAAGGAAACAAGTCCGGAGGTACATAATGAAAATAGGTATCGACACCTTTGCCTGCGATGGCGGTACATCGGGGGTCGGTGTTTATATGATGCAGTTATTGAAAAGAATACCCCCTTCCGGCTCCCGGTATGAGTTATTCGGTTGGGAATTCGACCGGTTTACCTTTAGTGAAGTATCTCCTAATTGGGAATTTATTCCCCAGTGCTTTATAAACGGGAAAACCCCCAATGTCTTATGGCATTTATTTAAGTATCCAAAGTTTGCCAAAAGCCGCGGCTATGACGCATGTTTCTTTCCCGCCGCCCATAGACGGCTTCCCTATGGTTCTCCCTGTCCGACCATCGGGGTAGTCCATGATATGTCCGCCTGGTGGGGATCCCGGAAAGCCAAAGGATACCTGGGCTCCCTTATCCCCCTCGTCCTCCCCAATGCCCTGCGGCGGCTTGATCGCATCATCGCGGTGAGCGGCTGGGTGAAACAGGAACTGATGGAGCTTGCCGGAGTAAAGGAATCACGGATTGAGGTGGTACCCAACGGGATGGACCTCTCCGCCTTTCATCCCCGGCCCAGGAACGAGGAAAGTGTGGTCCTGATCCAGCCCTTCAGCTTCCGCCGACCCTATATACTGTACGCCTCCCGGATAGAGCATCCCATAAAGAATCATATTACCCTGATCAATGCCTTCGGTATCTTTAAGGAACGTACCAAGTATCCCCACCGGCTCGTGCTTGCCGGCGGGGACAGCAATGGGGCTGACAAGGTAAAAGTAGCGGCGGCAACTTCGAGATATCGGAATGATATTTTCTTTACCGGCCACTTTCCCTCAAAGAATCTCCCGGAACTCTATTCCGGCGCGGATATCGTGGTGATCCCCTCAATGTATGAAGGCTTTGGCATGGGGGTTCTTGAGGCAATGGCTTCCGGGGTTCCGGTTACCTGCGCCAGGGCAGCCAGCCTCCCGGAAACGGCGGAACACGCGGCCCTGTACTTCGATCCCCTCAAGGTGGAGGATATGGCGGATCGTATGATAACCCTGACCACCAATCGGGATGTATACCGGGAATGCCGTACCCAGGGGCTTAAACGGGCGGCGGCTTTTTCCTGGGATCGCTGCGCGGAACGAACCTTGGCGATAATCCAGGAAACCGGGGGCGGGGGACAGTAGGGAAAGCGCCCCTACAACCCGAACCATGTCTCCAAAAACGCCGCCACCCCATCCTCCGCATTAGAACCGATCACCATATCCGCCGCTTCCCGTACAAGCTCCTTGGCGTTCGCCGGGGCAACGGAAAAGCCTGCGGCGCTGAACAGGGGAAGGTCATTCTCCTCATCCCCAAAGGCAATCACCTCAGCGGGGGTAAGGTTCCGGTATGCCATGGCATGCTTAAGCCCCTGGCCTTTTGAAGCTTGGGGGTTCATGATTTCCAGGAAGGTTTTATGGGTCCGGGCCATATAGATACGGCTGCCGAATTGCTCGAGCAATTTCGGCCTCACCACCGCTTGCATGGCAGGATCCGTGATGAACATCCCCTTAATACCGCCCTGCAACCCCGGAGTGGCCAAGGCTGTATGCAAATCCCCAATCACCGCTTGTATCCCCGTATGGTTAAAGTACATCTCGGTTTCTTGAGTCTGATTTTCGGCCATGAGTACTTCCCCGGTTGCCGTGGGTACCGCCGTTCCCGCCGGGTTTCCCGGAAAGTAGACCTGGAAATAGATTTTGGTGTCCCGGGCAAGGGCGCTGCAAAAATCGACCACCTCCAGATCCAGCAAGGCGGTGTTAAGCACCTTCCTGCCGGGCATGTCCACCACTTCCGCTCCGTTGAAATACACCATGGGGCCTTCCGCGCCAATGGCCAGCCGGTATGGTTCCGCCGCTTTGATTGACCGCCCGGTACAGATAATCACCCCGATCCCCCGATCCCCACAGGCTCTGAGGACACGGATGGTCCGATCACTCAACCGGTTGTCCGGCCTCAAGGCGGTACCATCCAAATCCAAAGCCAGGGCCTTAATGGTTTCAGGTTTTATACCATGCTGCATAAAAACATCACTTTAAAAGCAGTTAAAAATCTTCCAAAGGCGCATCGGAGTCGATCATTTCCGGGATGGTATAGACCAAGGTACCGGTCTTCCGAACCCGGATTTCAGCAAATCCCTTGGAAACCAGGGTATCAAGATTTTTTTTTGCTTCTTCTATGGAAACATTCGTTGCCAGGGCCACATCGCTGGGAGTGAGCACCCCTTTTTGCTCTTTGGCCACTTTCAGAATGGCCCGCTCCACGGTTTCCTTTTCTTTTTTTACCATCCGGATATTACCGTCGTTTACATACCGCCAATTCCACCCGCGCTGCTGCTGAGGGAAGCCGATTGATCGCAACAGGGTATTCCGGATATTCGCCTCCTGGACCTGTCCGGGCAGGGTGAAAAAATCATAAATAGCGCCGACCATTCCGAGGCCGCCGGTACACATCCAGAGTATGCCTGTGGGAATTTTTCCCAAATAAAAACGATGAAATCCCAAGGCGCCGAAACCTGAGACCAGCCAGAGCAAATATGCAATGCCTACACTATACATGTAACCTCCCCAAAAGCCTGCTATAACTATAATATTACAATCTTCGATTTTTGGGAACCATGGCCCTTGTATTTTTCCTACGTTACCGGTAGTATGATTTAATCATAATGCTACGATATAATTGTAGTTTCTATATAATTGAGGTTTCTATATGCTCGTTGTTTTATCCAAGGGAATTTCTCTTCACGATAAGGAAATGATCCGGGTATACCTGCAGGATCGGGGGTTTAGTATCCGGGAACAACATTTTGGGGAGGACGCGATCATCGGCGCCACCGGGAAAGGTACGGCGGATATCCGGGAACTCAGCCTCCTGCCGGGGGTTGAGCGGGTGGCGGCTACCTCAAAGCCCTATGAACTGGCCTCCCGGGAGACCAAACCGGAGGATACCATCGTTACCGTGGGACCGGTCAAAATCGGAGGCTCCCGGATTTCGATTATCGCCGGGCCTTGCGCGGTGGAAAGCAGGGAGCAGATCATGGAGACCGCCGCTATGGTCCGGGAGTCCGGGGCGGTGATCCTCCGGGGGGGCGCGTATAAGCCCCGGACCAGCCCTTACGCCTTCCAGGGCTTGGGGATGCAGGGGCTGGAATACATGAAAGCTGCCGGGGAAGCCCATGGTATGCCCATTGTTACCGAGGTAGTATCCCCGGAACTGGCGGTTCAGATGCAGGACCTCACCGACATGTTCCAGATTGGCGCCCGGAACATGCAGAACTTTGAACTCCTCAAGAAGGTTGGTTCCCTGGGAAAGCCGGTGCTCCTCAAGCGGGGCCCTTCAGCGACTATCGAGGAATGGCTCCTTTCGGCAGAGTACCTGCTGGCCTCCGGCACGAAGGACGTGGTTCTCTGCGAGCGGGGAATCCGGACCTTCGAGACCTATACCCGTAATACCCTGGACATTTCCGCCATCCCGGTGGTGAAGGACCTTTCCCACCTGCCGGTCATCGTGGATCCCAGTCATGCGGTGGGTATCCGCGCCAAGGTAAGCTCCGCAGGACTCGCCGCCATTGCCGCCGGATCCGACGGCCTGACCGTGGAGGTCCATCCCCGACCCGACGAGGCCCTCTCCGATGGGCCGCAGTCCCTCTACCCTGAACAGTTTGAACGGCTCATGCGGGACATTGAGGCTTTGGCCCCGGTGGTGGGGAAGGAACTCCTGCGGACTCCCCGGCCCCATCAGGGATGGGGCGTGCCAAGATGCAGTGGGGTTTTGGAGGGTGCGGCGGCAGGCAGCCCAAAGGGGGACACCGCGGCTTCCAGGATGGGAACAGGCGGCGAACAGCAGTGTCCGGGGACCGGTGCGGCCGGCATATCAACGGGGATCGCTTTTTCCGGGGAAAGCGGCGCGTATGCGGAACAGGCCCTGATGCGGGCCTTTGGTGAAGAGGCGCCCCGGTTACACGTTGACTCCTTCGGAGCGGTTTTCGACGCGGTCCTGGAGGGATCCGCCTCTGCCGGGGTGATCCCTGTGGAGAATAGCCTCGCCGGTTCGATTCATGAAAACTACGACCTCTTTTTACGGTATCCCGATATAGCCATCGTGGGGGAACTCAAGCTCCGCATTGTCCATTGTCTCATCGCCTGCGAAGGAGCGTACCTTGATTCCATCCGGATCGTGAGGAGCCATCCCCAGGGGTTCGCCCAATGCCGGGAGTTCCTGGACAAGCACCCCGATTGGCAGCTTGAACCGTATAACAATACCGCCACCGCAGTGGCCTCCATTCTCCGGGAGGATACCGCCGGAACGGACCTGACCACCATTGCGGCCATTGCCGGGGATGCTGCGGCCAGGGCCCATGGGCTCAAGGTACTCAAGACCGGGATCGAGACGAATCCCTTAAACTATACCCGGTTCGTCATCATTTCCCGGAGGAACGGCGGGGATAAGGCGCCGGTACCGCCAAGCCTGGGGTCCGAACCACCCACCAAGGCGTCGGTGGTGTTTTCGGTACCCGATACGCCAGGGTCCCTCTTTGCCTGTTTGAAAATCTTGAGCGAAAAGGGCATCAACCTTTCCAAGCTGGAATCCCGGCCCATCCAGGGTCAGCCCTGGCGGTATCTTTTCTATGTGGATGTCAGTATCCCACACACTGAAACTATCTTTGATGCGGTGATGGAAGAATTGAAGACGAAGACCGAGGACTTCCGTTTCCTTGGGGCGTATCGGGCTTCATTGTAATGCTGCCCGGTAATGCCACGTAGCGTGGTATCTGTATGGATGATTGTGTATGGATGATTGTATTTTTTGTAAAATCGTAACCGGTGCAATACCGAGTAAGCAGATCTACGAGGATGATGAGCTGCTGGCTTTTCACGATGTGTCCCCCCAAGCGCCGGTACATTTCCTGGTGATCCCCAAGGAACATATCCAGAATATCATGGAATTGAAGCCGGAGAACGCCGCCCTTGCCGGCCGGCTGCTTAACAAGGCCCAGGAATTGGCGGTGAAACTCGGCTGTGCCGAAAAAGGCGCCCGGTTTGTGATCAACTGCAAGTCCGATGGAGGACAAACCGTGGACCATCTCCATATTCATGTACTGGGAGGCCGCCCCTTGGCCTGGCCTCCGGGGTGAATATCGCCGAATGATCCCCGCCAATTGCTCCGGTTGCTCTGACCGCTGCCGAACAGTTACCCTCTAGGGAGTAAGGGGTCTATACATCCTGGGCCGCCGGTCCTTAATTCCGCCCGGAAAGTGGCCTGCCCTCCTTCCTGTCGGCGGCCCTCATAGGCGAGAGCGGCAGTGATGCCAGAACCGGTTAAGGGAGCGGTCCATAGGTCAGTAATTTCGTTGATCTTAGTTTCACGCAGGTAATTAATATCCAGCCGCAGGGTATCGGCTTTTTCCAGGATTTCCGGATCAGTGATATCCTGAATCCACTGGATATACCGGGCGTTGTTGACGTGTCCGTTATAATCAATATCCGAATATACCGCCCGGCGCTCCCCTGCCTTATTGAGATTGTCCCGGGTTTCCAGGGCAGCGGGTCCATCAGGAAGGGCATCAAGTCCCGCATTCAGGGGCAGTTTATCCATCATGGATTGAGGACGCAGGGGCCGGCGCTTTTCAAGGTCCAGGATGAGCCAGCCGCTTCTTCCCCGGACTATCGGAACCCCTGATGCATCCCGGATATCATAATCCCGGACTGCAAAAAGCCGTTCCCCCCCCCGGGGCCAACTCCTGATGGTAATGGTCTCCCTATATTTCGGACGGTGTTCGAGCACAACCGATATCCGGGAGAGGATCCAGCCCTGCCCATTTTTGAGTACGGCCTCCCGTCCGACTCCCAAATCTTCCGCATGGTTTATGGCCGCCTCCTGAAAAAAATCAAAGGTCGCCGCCAGGGTCAGCCGATCCGAGCGGTCCACCGCTCCAAAACGAAGCGCACAAGTTTCCTGCCATATCTCTCTCATATCTACCCCTGTTCTACCTCTGTCAAAATGCCGGAACTATTTTCGGCGTTTTAAAAACGACTCATGTGATTAAATATAGTAAGTATATTGGTGCAAATAATCAATGTCGTGATACTCGAACCGAAGCCAGGGCATTGCCTCATAGGAAGTTCCCCACCTCTTGGCAAATTTCGATTTATAGGGCATGATGAGCTAGGGGGAATCCTATGATCATGCAGGGGGTTCATGATAATATGCATCATGGATAATCGGCCGGTACTTTTTTTAGATTCCGGTATTGGCGGTCTCCCTTATTGTCATCATTTTCATCGTCATAATCCGGCGGAAAGGCTGGTATACGTTGCGGACCGGGCTTATTTTCCTTATGGACCCCGGGAGCAGGGGGAACTTATCGGGTTATTAATCGCCCTAATGACACGACTCATGCGGCTCTTTAACCCCAAGGTTGGGGTGTTGGCTTGTAATACCGCCTCGGTATCCGCCTTGGCTGCCCTGCGAGAAGCATTCCCCGGCCTTCCCTTGGTGGGAACGGTCCCCGCGATAAAGCCTGCGGTGCTCGAAAGCCGAAAACAGCGGACCGGTGTACTGGGCACGGAACGGACCATCACTGACCCCTACGTAATGAAACTGGCTGCTCGGTATAGGCCGGAATGTACCGTTATGGGTATTGCCGCGCCGGACCTCGTGGAATTTGTGGAACACCGCCATACCCTCGCAGATGATGAGGAGCGGCGTCAGGTTGTGGTTCCTTATATTGAGCGATTCCGCGCCGCAGGGGTGGATACCGTCGTATTGGGCTGTACCCATTTCCTTTTTTTGTTGGAGGAATTCCGCGCTGCCGCGGTCCCGGATATCGGCGTCCACGATTCCATAGCCGGGATCTCCCATCGGGTCGAGGCCCTGTTGGATAGGGATGAAAAGACCATGCGGAGCCAAGAGAATCAGGAAGATCCGTTAAACATGCTGGTCGTAACCGGAGAAGCCCCCCTTGAACCGTCCTGGCAAAGCCGGGCGGATGCTTTCGGTCTTGTGCTCCATCGCCTTGAGGACCTTGATCCCCCCCGGGGTGTCTTGCACCCTCAGGCGTTGACCATACCTGCGGGGATATATCCGTGAAGGGTCTCGTGATCCGGGGTTCCCGGAACATCTTTACCGTAAGGACCGAGGGAGGGAGCGAAGGCTGTCCTTCCATGCCTGATGGGTCCAGGGGTGTTGTACTTGAATGCCGGATCAAAGGCAAGGTCCTGAAGGGGGTGGAGGGGTATTATAATCCCCTGGCACCGGGAGATCGGGTCGATATCGAGGTTGATCCCATCAATCCCCGTAAGGGCCTCATCCTGGGAGTGGAAGAACGTATCCGGATACTGACCCGGTTTAACCGGAAGGGGCAGGCGTCTCAGGTGCTCGCGGCCAACCCGGACCTGGTTCTCTGTGTTACCACCCCCGCATCACCGCCCTTCAGACCCCGCTTCCTCGACCGGGCCTTGCTCCAAGCGGATAGCGCCGGTATTCCTGCGGTGATAGTCTGTAATAAGTGGGACCTTTTTGAGGCCAACCCTGATACGGAAGAACGGCTCCAGAATTTTAGCACGATTGGTTATTCGGTCCTCAGAGTTTCTGCCCTCACCGGGGAAGGGATGGATGGGTTACACGCCCTCATCGCAAACCGGCTTTCGGTACTCCTGGGGCAGTCCGGGGTGGGGAAGTCGAGCCTCATCAATGCCCTGATTCCCAGCATGAATATCCGGGTTGGCTCCCTCAATGAAAAGTATGACCGGGGAAACCATACCACCACCATGTCTGTTGCCCTGGAGGTTCCCGGTTCCGGGGGGCAGACCTTCATCATTGATACCCCTGGCTTGCGGCACTTAGTACCCGATGGTATTCAGGTACGGGATATCATCTACTCCATGCGTGAATTTGCCCCCCTGGCGGGGAAGTGCACCTATGGACGTTCCTGTTCCCACCGGATCGAGCCGGGGTGTAAGATCATGGAAGCGGTTGCCGCAGGGAAGATCCACGAAGACCGATATGAAAGTTTTCTCCGCATTCAGGATGAATTAGGGGGCGCTCATGATAGGTACTAAGACCGCCGATCTTCTGGAATTCGACGCTATCCGCGAACGTGTCGCTGCCTGCGCCCTGAGTGGAGAGGCGGCTCACCAGATCCTTGCCGAGGTTCCCCGCAAGGATTCCCAGGAAGTGGGAACCCTGAAAACCCTGGTGTCCGCCGTATTGGATCGGATGCATGCCGATGATGGGGAACCCCGGGAAAGCCTCCCGGATATAGGGTTCCTCCTCCCCAAACTTACAGTTGAAGGAATGGTTCTCGAAATTGATGAAGCCTATGCCCTGGGTCTTTTTGTCGAACGGGCATGGACCTTGCGCAATTGGCTTGCCCGGGGAGACCGGGTTTACGAAGTCCTGGTTTCGGCGGTGCCGGACTGTACCGCTGTTTCCCGGGAGGTATTCCGGGTACTCGACAAGGAAGGCAAGCTCCGGGACCTCAATGAGTTCAGAGAGATCAATCAGCGGATCCGGAGCCTTTCCCGGGATTTAGAGGCCCTTATCACCCGGTATACGGGAAACGAAGAAAGCCGGCGTATGCTCCAATCAACGGTCCCTTCCCAGCGGGACGGCCGTATGGTCCTGGCGGTAAAAACCAATTTCCGGGGCAGGATCAAGGGCATTGTCCATGAGGTTTCCGCTACTGGTCAGACCCTGTTTGTGGAGCCAGGGGAAGTGGTAGAGAAGAACAACGATATCCTCATCGAACGGCGGCGGCTCGATGCCGAAATACTCAGGGTCCTGCGGGACATGACGGGCCGTATTGCCGCCCATGGTCAAGCCCTGGGGGAGTTGCACGAAGGGATCATCCGTGTCGAAACGATACGGGCCAAGGCCCGGTATGCCTGGGAAACCGGGGGACATTTTGCCCAGGACAATCAGGGATCATCCATTACCCTTAAAAAGGCCCGGCATCCCCTGCTAGGTCCCCAAGGGGTTCCCATTGATTTTTCCATGGATACCGATACCACCACGGTGATCATCACCGGCCCGAACACCGGGGGCAAGACCGTGGCCCTTAAAACCGTGGGCCTCTTTACCCTGATGAACCAGATGGGTCTTGCCCTGCCCGCCGAAGAAGGAACAGCCCTGCCGGTGTTTGACGGAGTTTATGCGGACATTGGGGATGAGCAGTCCCTGAGCCAGTCGCTCTCAACCTTTTCCGCCCACATGACCAACATTGCCGACATGGTTACCGTGGCCACTGCCCGGTCCCTGGTCCTCCTGGATGAACTGGGTTCCGGTACGGACCCAGCGGAGGGAAGCGCCATTGCCATGGCCATCCTGGATCACCTCATCGAGAAAGGGACCCACCTCATTGTTACCACCCATCACGGCATCTTGAAGAACTACGGGTATACCCGGGAGGGGGTGGAAAACGCCTCAGTAGAATTCGACGGCAGGACCCTCTCGCCTACTTACCGCATCATCATGGGCCTTCCCGGAGAAAGCCATGCGGTGGATATCGCCAGCCGGAACGGGTTGCCCCAGGACATCATAACCCGGGCCAGAACCTATCTGACCGAGGAACAGTCCGATGTTTCCGCCCTCATCATCGGGCTTAAAAAGAAACACCAGGAACTGGATGCTGCCGCGGAAATGAGGCGCCTTGAGGAACAGCAGCTGCGGGAAGAACGGCGACAAGCGGACCTCCGGGAACTCCGACTCAGGCAGCAGGAGGTGAACCTGAAGGCCGGGAGTATCGGGAACCTTCGCCTGCTTTTAACGGAAAGCCGGAAAACCCTGGAAAACCTGGTCCGGGAAGTGCGGGAAGGGGAACTCACCCGGGAGAAGACCGTGGCGGTGAAGGAATTCCTCCATAATTTGGAACAGACCGTTATTGCCGAAGATATGGCCCTGGAAGCAGAAGGTAGTTTGCTGATGGAAGAAAAGCGCCGGCTTGACGCGGACCGAGAACGCCAGGCCTCACAGTCCACCGTAAGGCCCATAAGCCCCGGCGTACTGGTGTTGGCCGGGGAATACAAACGCCGAGGCACCGTCCTGAGAGCAGGGAAAAAAGGGACCTGGATTGTAGCAATCGGTTCCCTCAGAATGAGCTTTTCCGAGGATCAGCTTACTCCGCTTCCCCCATCGGAGGAAGTGCGGAAGCCCCTCATCGCCACGGCGGACCTGGTTTCGGATACAACGGCCCAGTTTGAGATAAGCCTGCGGGGTATGCGGTTGGAAGCGGCTCTGGAAACCCTGCGGCGGCAGATCGATGCGGCGGTCTTATCGGGGCTGCATGAATTTTCAGTTATCCATGGCAAGGGAGACGGCATACTCCAGCGGGGAGTCCACGAATTCCTCAAGGAACAGCCCTCCGTAGCGGATTATTACTTTTCCCGTCCCGAACTCGGTGGTTTTGGCCGTACCGAGGTAATACTCAAATACTAGCAATATTTTGAGTATTGACTTGGCGGGGGAAAATGTGCGAACTGGAACAGGCCGACCGGTATCGACTGTCAACCAGGGGACATTCTTGAACACATGCCGGACACTAATAGGTTGATGGCATGGCGTTTGTTTGAGACCTGGCAAAGAAGGCGGAGAGCATCTTAACGATCCGCTCCGTATAAAACGGCGGGATGATGACAGCTCTATTGATGAGGAGCGGCCACTGTTTTTGGCCATTGATAGGAATACTGCGAACCACGTCCTTTGTAAGCAGGCTTACGAAGCCAAAGTTATGACCATCAATAATTCAGGTTTTCCTGAGTTTTGAGATTCCTGATGCCATTTTTTGGATACAGGGCATGGGTCGTCCTTCTTTGGCTATCTTGATGTGATCTCCTGCGAGGACGATATGGTTATTGTGAGGTTTCATCCGCAAGGCGGAGATAATGGAAGTTATCCCTCTGATGGTCGCATTACAAAATCAATTCCTCCATCATTTGCGTTTGTTCTTCCCGTTTTATATAACTTCAAAGTTTCTTCTTTCAATTCATCTGGCGAATATCCCCAGAATATTTTCTTATCATGATAAAAATATTTTAGTATGGAGTAGCTTACAATTTCAAATAATCTGGCATCAACATTATAATCAAGAAGATTGATTATAAATTGAAAAAATTTATCTTCATCCTGTTTTCCGATGTTTTGTAATTCCTCACAGGTTTTGATAAAATTCTCAAACGCATCACGTTTTGCATTTATATAAAGGTCAATAATTTTTATTATTGTTTTACCCAAATCGTATTTCTTGTTATTATATTTTACGACAATGAGATTTTTATTTATCCAATATCAGCTTGTTGGAAAATACTTATGAAATTCCTCATTTAAGCGATGGTTCAAAGCATGATTTTGCAATTTCGTGCCAAAGGGAAGTTCACGTTGTCTTTTGAACAATTCTGAAAACATAGCTCCATCGTATTCCGAATAACTCTTGTTTTCTTCAAAAACAACTTTTATATAATCCTCAAGAAGCACATAAATTGCATACAGATTGGCAAAACTACCCCTTGATTTTGAACCCTTATTGGCGGATCGCGTCTTAATGTTTATATATTCCAACAATGGAGTAAATTTTATTAATTCTTCACCACTAACATTTAATTCTTGTTCAATTTGGCGAACTATTATAGCAGTAAATTCGTGTCTAAGCATGGTATGTAGCCCTTTCAAACAAGCTCAGTTGGATTCGGTCATTATTAATTTCATATATTTTGGGTTCACGCTTTATAGACTGGCCGTTATAGTTATCTATTTTAAATACACGGCGCATTCCTATCTGATAATAATCAGTATCAATTTCAATTCCTATTGATTTTCTTCCCAATTTTTCACAGACAAAAGAGGTTGTAAATGTTCCTGAAAACGGATCTAAAACCAAATCTCCTTTATTGGACGAGGCTTTTATAATTCGCTCAAGCAACGCTACTGGCTTTTGAGTCGGGTGATTTTCATATTCTTCCATCCTATATCTAACTCGCGGGAATTCCCATACGTTTCCC
>JAITNP010000134.1 GCA_031290455.1 Treponema sp.
GCCGATGCCTTTGTGACCGCCACCAACACCCTGCTGCGCAGCTTGAATATAAAAACCCTACAGGAATGTAAAGTTCAGGAGGCTGAATTTTTCAAGCACATTCCCAAGATGGCGGAAGATGCCCTTGCCAGCGGCAGCCCTGGCAACACCCGCCGGACGCCCGGCAAGGATGACATCATGGCGCTGTATAAGGAACTTTGGCAGGAAGGTCTGTAGAAGCCGGCGGCAGCCGTTTACTACCGAATGAGTACTATAACAAGGCCCCTTGCAAAACTATACCCAGGTTTTGCAAGGGGTTCTACAAGGAGACAATATGAATCCGTTGTTTGAAGACTACAAGGACAAGCCCTGGCTCACGCATACCGAAACGGAGCCTTCGCGGGAAACCAAAGACTGGATCCCCAGGCTTATCGAATTAAGCAAACAGTACCCGATAGCGCCGGGCAACGAGCTTGAGTACTTCGACGATTCCACCCCCGACAGCATGACAAGAGAGGATATAAGAACCCCCGGCGGCGTTCTTATATACAAATACACCCCCAAAAACCTCGACCCCGCGGAAAAAAGAATAATCTACTACGTCCACGGAGGCGGTTTCATGCGGGGAAATACGTACTGGTGCCGGTCAAATGCCATCCATCAGGTTCTGAACTTCGGCCTGCCCTTGTACGCTGTCACCTACAGATACATACCGGAATTTAAATATCCTGCGGGCCTCGATGACACAGAGGACGGCTACAACTATGTGGTGAATGAACGGGGCAATGCGCCTTCGGATATCATCATGACGGGGGAGTCGGCGGGCCCGACGTATATGCTAGCGCTGTGCGGGAGGCTCAAACGCCAGGGCCGGGAACTGCCACAGAGGCTGGTCGTGATGTCCGGATTTTTGGACTATACGTTTCAGGGCGCTTCCTACAGGTACAATCTTGATAAGGACATCCTGTTTGGGGTGCCTATGGAAGAAACCGTGCATGTGTACACAGACGAGGCCGACGCAACGAATCCGGACATCTCACCGATCTACTCGGATTTTACGGGTTTTCCGCCGGCATTTTTCGTGGTGGATGATACGGAAGTCTTTGTATCCGACACGCTGACCTGCGCGGATAAGATGGACAAGGCCGGAATCCCCGTCAAAGTCTACATCACGCACGGTCTATGGCACTGCTTCCAGTTCGAGACGCCGGACATTGAAGAATCAAAGTTCGTCTACAAAGAAATGAAAGCATGGCTGGGGTAGTTTTAAGAAAGGCGCCGTGATTGGTTGACGCAGCCCGGCGCGGTTGCGAATACGGCAACACTCGCGCTCGGTAACGCTGAATGTGTCTTACATCCGAGGCTGTTCCAAAAACTGAAGTTTTGGAACAGCTTTGGATTTTTAGATACGCTTGCAGAATGTATCCAGACGATCTACGGCGATTTTTAGATTTTCCAGGGAATTGGCATAAGAAAAGCGGATAAACCCTTCACCGTAATTGCCGAAAGCGGTACCCGATGCCGCAGCCACTCCGGCATCCTCCAGAAGGCGGCGGGAAAATTCATCGGAAGAAAGGCCGAAGGATGAAATATTCGGAAAAACGTAGAAGGCGCCTCCCGGTTTAAGGCACTGGATCCCCTTGATGCCGTTCAGAGCCCCTATCAGATAATCCCGCCTTTCCTTGAAAGCACAGACCATTTTGACAATCTCATCCTGGGGGCCCCTAAGAGCTTCGATGGCGGCCCACTGGGTCATGGAAGCGGCGCAGGCAGCCGAATTAACCATCAGCATGGACATGTGTTTCGCCAGTTCCCGGTTCATTATCCCGTAGCCCAGCCGCCAGCCGGTCATGGAATAGGTCTTGGAAAAACCGTCCAGGATGATGGTCCAGTCCTTCATGCCCGGTACGGTTGCAATGGATGGGGGCTTTTCGCCGAAAATTAGCCGGTCATATATCTCATCCGAGAGAATATAAATTCCCTTGTCCCGGACCATTTCGGCGATAGCGTAAATATCGTCTTTAAGAAGCATACCCCCGGTTGGATTACAGGGGTTATTAATGATGATGACTTTGGTCCTGCTGTTGATATCCTGTTCCAGTTTCTTTATATCTACCCGGAATCCGTTTTTTTCAAGCAGCGGCATAGGAACCGGTTTGGCGCCGGAAAATTTGATCACCGAGTCGTAAATGGGATAACCCGGATTCGGATAGATCACCTCATCGCCTTCCTGGGTCAGCATAAGCATGGTAAAAAACATAACCGCTTTGGCGCCGGGGGTAACCACGATTTCGGATGCATCGGTTTTAACCTTTTTATAGTTTCCCGCATACTCCGCTATGGCCTCCCTTAAGGGGACAATTCCCTGCGAGGGGGTATAACCTGTTTTACCCTCTTTCATTGCCTTGTAAGCGGCCTCAATAATATTGCCAGGCGTATTAAAATCCGGCTGGCCTATTTCAAGGTGGATAATACTTTTGCCTTGAGCTTCCAGCTCGTTGGCCTGCGCCAGAATCTGAAATGCCGCTTCGTCATGCAGCCCGCTCATTCTTTCGGCAACCTGATTTTTCATATAAATCCTCCGGTAATTGTGATTTTAGCATAGCACATGAGTCTATTGCTGGTTGATAATGCACACTTCGCCACGGTAATTTCTTCCATAAAGCACCCCATATTGTCCTCCTTACCCCTATCCTACCCCACTTCCCCCCTCCCCGTCAAACGCGGTCAAGCGCCACCATACAAAAGCCCGAACGGGTGGTAACACCGCCTTTGTTGCTGGGGGTCATCTTGGAAAGCAACGTATTCCGGCATTTCACGCTATTCGCGTGGACGCCCTATGCGCCCCTTATGGCGTGCTATCCGCGCCGCATGTTCTTCCGGTGTAACGAAATGCCAGCCTTCGGCTTCGAGGCGGGGGAGGTCTTCTTCCTGATGTTTAAGATAGCCATCCCAACCCCCGTACATCCTCTTGCAGTTTTTCCCGATTGCGCCATATCTCGGCAACGATTGGGTCATAAAAACCTTTCATAGTTTTCCTCGATCACACAAGTTGCCAGATGAACACAATCAGCTTGTGCCCGATCGGGAATATCAAGCAACTTTTGATAGACCGCTGCCAGTTTCTCAATCTCGATAGTTTTTGGATAAACCGGTATGCCGGCAATAAGGTCCAACCGCTTTTGCGCCGCCTCGCGGTCACCAA
>JAITNP010000155.1 GCA_031290455.1 Treponema sp.
CACGATGGGAAGGACCATGAGTAGTCGTCGTGTAGTCATAGTACTGACGAAGCAGGGGAACCGGAACCAAGGGACCCTGACCTAAGCGAGGAGGGAAGGGCTACACCTGGAAAAAGAACGGTTGGGAGGAAACACGTAAGCGGTACTCAGAGACCGAGGGTACCCAGATACCCGGACAACGGGTAAACGAAACATCAGCAGATAACAATCGGAATCAGAGCTAATCAACGACAATAAAGTTTAGCACTGATGTGAACCTTTTTCCAGAGGAACCGGATGCCTTAATTGGGCACATCCGGGTCTGTGGGGGCTCCGGGGAGGTAACTCCCCGGTTCTACCTGGCGAGTACGCAGCGTGCGCAGGGGAAGAGGAAGATTAGAATTCTCTGCGTCCTCCGCGCTCTCTGCGGTTAAATTCTTGGTGCCTAGCACCATAGGCGTTTACTTAAGCGAGAGAATCTGATAAAGAGGGGGAATTGGAGAGGAAAAGAACCAGTTTGAGCGGTTGATGGAATTAATGCCTGAAGGCTGGGAAGCCCAGGCGAAAGCATTGGGGGCGTTGCAACGCTCACGGGAAATCAAAACGCCAGAAGACTGGTTGCGGCTGATAGTGCTGTATCCTGACGGAAGGGAAATCATTTGGGGGAACCTGCGATAGTAAGGATGGAGGGCGAATGGCAGCTCACCAAGAAGGCGATCTGGTCACGGATAGGCAATCGTGAGCAATGGCTGAGGTGGCTGTGCGAAAACAGCTACCGGCATCAGGGAATACTGGCAGAAAAACCGGGATGACTTTGGGGGAAGGACGTATGCCTTGTAGATGGAAGTGAAGCGGTGCTGCACGGGAGCAAAAAAGAATACGACCTGTTGCATTATTGTGTTGATTTGTTCAGTCTTGCTATGAGGGAAATGCGACTAACCGGCATAAAGTTCAAGCGGCTTAAATCATGGTTTCATTAGGGAGAAGTAGCGATGAAGCTGGACAAAAGCGTCCGGGCATGGTTTTACGGGAAGCTGCTCCTTGCCGCCCTTGGTGAGACACTGGTCAAGCAAGGGCGTTTTTCCCCCGGTAACTATGAAAACACCGAATGAAACAACGCGTGAATTTACCTGTGCACTTGAACGCTTAAGCCTTTGGCGGGAATTACCAACCGCTCAACTATTGGTAATAAAATCGGTACTTGATACATTGTCCTGCCTTACCATGTTTGATACTATCTATAAACTACCGGTTCTCTGTGCCGATTCCCCTTGTAAAAGAATCCCCAGGTTGGGTGTTTTTAGCTCTGCTTAAGTAAACGCCTATGGGGTCTGGCACCCCTTCACGGGAGCGCGCACGGCGGGTTGCCTGTCCTGCCGACGCGCCCGCCTCCCGCTTGTCTCGTCTCCTACTGCTGCGTCCAGGTGGTGCCGCTGCGGGTGTAGGTCCCCGACTTGCTTCTGGTACTATACGCATTCCATAGGCTCGTGCCACTATCGGTAGAGCTACTGAACGCATTGTTCCTCCACTGCGTTGTGATGTTGCTTCCTGCCCCGAAGATTACGCGGGTAAGGCCGCTGCAATCCCTGAAAGCGTATTCCCCAATGCTGGTAACGCTACCCGGTATGGTCACGCTGGTAAGGCCGCTGCAACCGGAGAAAGCGCCGTTCCCAATGCTGGTAACGCCTTCCGGTATGGTCACGCTGATAAGGCTGCTGCAATCCCTGAAAGCGTATTCCCCAATGCTGGGATTAGCACAATAGCTTGTCGAAGAGATCACCCTCAAAAGCAGCCCCCCAATCCTGGGCGGTTCGCCTCTCCCGACCGGTCCGGCCTTTGCCGCCATCCATATCCCGGCACGTGCGTACATGTAAGCATTGCTTCAAGTGCTGTCAAATCTTTCCGTCGTTACGTTCTCAATAGGTGTATTCCAATTCCATTCATTTCCCACTAAATCAATGTCAACTTCAAATCCTTGACCTCCCGGAATTTTCATGTAACCCTTAATACATGCATAACCATACCAATCTTGAAGAATTTGCCGCCGCCCTGGGGGAAATTTGTTCCCATACCTCCATCGCTCCGGGTAGGCCGCTCAGATGGACCATTATCGCCAACCCCAAGGCCGGAGGCTTTACCATTGGTTCCCGGTGGAAGCGGCATCACGCACAGCTACAAGCCTGCGTTGAAAAGGCCCGGGGGTATCCCCTCCGCAATGATGCCGGACCATCCCGCACTGCCAGGGAAACAGCGGGAAACACCCTCGGAAATCAATGGCTGATTCCAACCAGCGGTCCCGGCCATGCGGGTAAAATCACCGAAGCCCTCATGAGTGAAGTCCGGTCTGCCGTACCATCCCCCAGGGATTCTGCTCAGAGCGATACCCAGCTCCCCCACGCGGTGGGCGTCCCCTTTCACCTCATTATCACCGCCGGCGGGGATGGTACCAGCCTGGAAGTCCTCACCGTCCTCTATAATGCCCCTGCCTCCCTTCGATCCCATTGCGTCATACTCCGCCTTCCCATGGGAACCGGAAACGACGGGGCCGACGCCGAAGCACTGGACAAGGCTCTGGGCCTGCTGATATATCCCGCCACGATTGTATATACCGGAGCCTTGCGGCTTACCACCGCCACCCAGGGGAAAGGACCCTTCTTAGCCTTCAATATCCTTTCTGTGGGACTTGACGCCTTTGTTACCCACATGACCAATAAAATGAAGGGGAACCTGCCGGGAGATTCCTATAAGTTATGGGTGGATATCGCCGCCCTCCTCTATGACCGGCTGTATAGGGTTGGGCCCATGGATGTCCGGGCCGTGGATGAAGCGGGAACGGTGGTAACCGCTTTCCGGAAGGATGTGCTCCTGTTGGCCGTGGGAGCGAGCGGGCACCGGACGTACGGTTCTCATAACCGAATACTCCCGGATGACCGGAATGTCTGCGTCGTAAAACAGATGTCCCTGGTACGGAAAGTGGCCCTCAAGGGGCTTTTTACCACCGGTGAACACATCAATAAACCCGAATCCATCCTGTTTAACGCACACCGGGTCGAATTCCATGGAGCGTATCCCCTCCTCGCCCAGATGGATGGGGAGACGGTGCTGTTGCACCCAGAGGATTTTCCCGCAGCCATTGAACTCACCGAACCGGCGATCCCGGCGTTGCGCCTCGCCCCTCAGTAGTTCTCCTTCATGGTTATTCGTTCTACCGTACCGCTTGTTTTAAGGGCCTTGGCGAGTTTTGCAATATCCGTGGTGTCGGGGATCCCCACGAAAATACGCAGGCGGGCACCTTTTTTCTTGCCCTTTCCCATGCCCTGATCCAGGTCCATGGACAAAATCCGGATGGCAAAGGATTGTAAAATATCAATGGTTTCTTTCGTGTTTGGATTATTGCTCTTGTAGGATAATTCCAGCAGTTTATTCCGTTCTGAGGGGAAAAATCGTTTTTCAAACAAATTCAATATGATGAGGGTGATGAGGGTGATAACCAAGGTAACTGCTGCGGCCAGGAACATCCCCGCACCGATGGCCAGCCCTATGGCCGCGATGAGCCACAGGGAAGCGGCGGTGGTAAGTCCCTTGATGTTGTTGCCCAGCCGGATCATGGCCCCTGCGCCGAGGAAGCCGATGCCGGAAACCACCTGGGCGGCGATTCGTCCGGGGTCTCCGTTTTTCATGGTGGTAAACTCCTGGGGAAGCCAGATGGACAGGAGCATCAGGAGGGTTGCACCGGTGGAGATGAGTACATGGGTTCGCAGCCCGGCAACCTGATGCCGACTGGTCCGCTCTAAGCCGATGATGGCGCCTGCCAGGAATCCAAGCCCTAGGCGGATAACCATATCCATTTCGGTTAATTGTGATGCATCCACTCCTAATCCTTCCAGGGAAAAATGAAACTCTTTAACGACCGGGTACCAGTCTTTTCCCGTTCATCGATCAGCAGTGCGTCCCAGGGGATCTTGCGCCGATCCGCCTCTGGATTTGCCTCAAGCCAGTCGTACTTGAGGAGCCGCAGCCGTAGGGCTTCGTCCAAATACAGCAGGATCCCCGCGGGTCCGGGAAAGAGCAAGGCCAGCAGTACCGAGAGGGCCAGCATGACTCCATTATAGATACAGGAAAAAATACAGAAGAGGGGATTATCAAAAAAGATGAGAAAGGATTTTTTTATGGCTTTGAAGAGATTGGTATCCAGCCGGGCACGGCTTGCCAGAAAAAATTGCAGCGAAAGGATCCCCACCACCAGGGTCCAGAAAATCACCGCCGCCAATAAAAGGCCAACCAGGGAATTCATAGCCATATAAAAAGGAATGGCTATGGTAACCAGTATCCAGACCAGGAAGACAAAGCCTCCTATCGCCATGCCTGCGGGCCAGGAGATCCGGAGGTTCGTAATAAAATCACCAAACCCAAAGGAACCGTAATCTGATATTGATTTCAGGGAGAGGGCCACAGTGGCAAGGTACACAAAACACCACAAGAGGCCAACCCATAGGGTACCCACTGAAAGAGCGGGAAGAAATTCCAGCAACGGGGGGATAAAAACCGGAATCGCCGCAGAGGCGATAAACCCCAGATTTATCAAGGCAACCTTGAACAGATTATCCCAGAGATCAAAAAAGGTCTTCTTTAAAAGAAATCCGATCATAGCCCTATTATAGGTCATTATGGGTAGCTCGTCCACTGCGTATCCTGTATAATGGATGGTATACTATCGTGAAAACTGAAGAAAGGGGTAACCATGCGATTAATTGCGATAAATGGGGGACCGAGAAAGCGCTGGAATACGGCAACCCTGCTTAAGGCTGCCCTGGAGGGCGCAGAGGAGGCGGGGGCGGAAACCGAACTGATCCACCTCTACGATGTGCGGTATACCGGCTGTATCAGTTGTTTTGTCTGTAAGCAAAAACGGGATACCCCGGTACTGCGTTGTGCCTTACAGGATGAGCTTTCCCCGGTGCTGGACAAGGTCATGGCATCGGATGCGCTGATTATCGGTTCGCCCATCTACTTGGGAAATGTTACCGGCCAAACCCGGTCTTTTCTTGAACGGCTTGTTTTTATGAACCTGAGTTACGACCATGCGGAAAACCCGTTCAAGGGACACATTTCGGCGGCGTTTTTCTTCACCATGAATGTTCCCGCAGATGTGGCGAAGAAAATCTACACGCCCATGTTTGAATCGAATGTCCAGCTTTTGGGGCGACTGGGAGGCTCCACCGAATACCTGACGAGCTGCGATACCTACCAATTCGATGATTATTCCAAATACGCCGCAGGCCGCTTTGATGAATCCCATAAGGCAAAGGTCAGGGCCGAACAGTTCCCTCGGGACCGGCAACGGGCCTTTGAAATCGGCAAAAAGCTGGTTTTAAGGGAGGATGCTTCTGTACTCAAGGCCGCTTCTGCAGTATAGTAATCCCAGAGGTAATGTTATGGATGAAGTGATTAAATTCTTACAGGAGAACAAGGTGTTCTTTCTGGCCACCCTTGAGGGGGATCAGCCCCGGGTACGGCCCATGGGCTTTGTCATGGTGTACGAGGGGAAGCTGTCCTTCTGCACCAATAATAAGAAGAATATGTACAAACAGCTCAAGGCCAATCCCAAGATAGAAATCAGCGCCACCTCCCCGGATGGGCATACGTTGAGGGTCAGCGGGAAGGTCGCCTTTAATACAACGAGGGCGGCAAAGGAAAAGGCCCTGGAGATCATGCCCAATCTGAAAGGGATGTATTCCCCGGATGACGGGCTTTTCGAGATATTCCATTTTGAAAGCGGGATTGCCGTTTTCAGTGACATGCAGGGGGAAAAACGGGAAGTTACCCTCTAGGTCTTCCGGTTATCGGGGTTCCTTTCCAGTGAACGGTAATCCTGCAAAAGCCTAAAACCGTCAGCACGGTAAAGTACAGAGGGGTAAAGACCATCTGTACAAGGTATGCGGCGCCTGCTTTGGGAAGGGATGCCCCGAAAAGTCTGAGGGTAGCGATGGTATTGCCGGTCATGGCAAGCAGCACCGCTGCGCTTAGGGGCCAAAGGGACGGGAAAACGACGAGGACGGGAATGGCGATGATGCCCATGGAGATGGCGATCATGAGGAACCTGAAGTTAAACCGGGTTACCGGATCGGGACTGAAGAGTCCACCATTATTCCAGCGGAGGGTCTGGTTGATGAAGTCCTTCCAGGATTGTTCACCGGTGGTTATCACGTGGGCGTCTTTCCCGCATACTGAACGGATCTTATACGCCGAATGGGATCGGACATGGGAAATGAGCGCCGCGTCTTCTGTCGGAGAGGCCGGTATCGTATCATACCCACCTATGGCCTGGAGTACTTCCCGGCGGAGTATCAGGTTGTTGCCGAATCCGCCCCCGGGGGTTCCAAGTCCGGTTGAACCTGCCAGGTACAGGTACCGTATCGCATGATCGAAACATTGGTATAGGTGAAAGAAGCCCCCTGCTCCGGGCCTTTTAAAGACCGGCCCGATGGCAATGCCGGTTTGTTCATCGGTCATCCGGGCGACCATGGAAAAAATCCAGCCTTGAGGCGCCTCACAATCAGCATCAGTAAAGAGGAGCAATTCTCCTGAGGCGGTTTCAATACCCTGTCCCAAGGCGTACTGCTTGTGGTTCGGCCCCGGGTTCTCCTGCAAGGTAATAATGCGGACCTTACAAGGGATTCCCTTGGCGCAGGTAGCCGCAAAATCACGGAGCATCCGGGGACTTTCGTCGGAGGATCGGTCGTCGATAAAAATATATTCTACCCCAGGATACTCCTGTAACGCGAGGCTTTTCAGCAGGTTTTCCATGCGGAGACACTCGTTATGAACCGGGATAATCACCGAAACGTGGGGGAGTGGGGATGCGGAAAGACGGTGAAACCCTTTTTGGCATGTCCGCTTATCCCGGCGCCATTCCAGAAAAAGCCCTATCATAAGCGCGCAATGGAGCCCCACAAAGATGGCGGCAAACCCGAACCGGAAAATATTATACGCCACGTTCAAAACTCCAATTGATACGATGGAGTATGCAGCTTTTTTTTAGGTTCTGCAAGTCATAGTTTTGCGGTCTTCAAGTGGGAACATACCTTGTATGCTGAGTAATTCCTTATATAGCAAGGAATTAGAAAAATTCTAATGATACGAATTATATCAAAAAATATTCGATATGCCGAAAACGCCAAAAAAAAAGACCCGCCGGATAGCGAGTCTTTGTGTTGTAAACACGGTATTGCTTTGAAAGCGTTATTGTTGTATTGCGGCCCATAGCTCATAGAGTTTCAGCTTAGGTACAAAATCAGATAAACACACCACGGTCAGACCGGTCATAATACCGCTGTAAAAATCATTGTACCGGCGCCACATCAAATCATACCGTTCTGGTAACTCCTGCCGTCCCGCATGGCAATTATAGAATCGCTTGACATAACCATTGTCAATGAGATACTCATAAAAATCGGTAATTTCCTCGATCTTTGGTTTTCGTTTCGCACATTCATTGAAAAACGCGGCATGACTGCTCCGTTTATGGGGCTTCGTCATATCCCGCACATACATGATCGGTTTGCGTTCATCGAAAAAATAAAACGTAAAAGGCATGTCCGGGGAAAAATTACCGGTAAAGGCTTGTAGATACTGATAAATGCGTATCACCGGCGGCCGTATGCCTTCGTTTTTTGCAATGAGATAATTGACAATCTCTTTTTCTGTTTTTGTTAATTCCTTCATCAGGAGTACCATCTATTTTTTTAGTGATTCAGTCCAGTATTTATACAGTTTTAAACGGGGGATAAAGTGCATGGAACAGACGAAGGTAAACGCTTTATTTTCAACAAGGGTGAAATCATCGTATCGGCGCCACCAGTCCGGTACATCAGGGGGACAGTCCATGTGTTCTTGAGCTGACTTGTGTATGGTGCGTACATAATCACCCTGTGTCAGGTATATGATAAAGTCCGCGATATTATACAAGCGTTGCTTAATTTCTTTACACTGTTGGGTAAACTGGGTGAGCGGTACAGTACTGTTGAGGAATTGTTCTTTCTGAACAAACAGGGTGATGCGTCCAGTTTCTGGCTGCCCTAAGAAGAAGGGGGTATGTTTGCTGTATTCACCAGAGAAGGCGCACATATAGGGTGCGATTTCAAACTGTTCGCCGGTTTCTTCGTTTTCTGCGATGAGGTAGGTGATGATGTCTTTTTCTAAGGGGTTTAAGGGGTGTAGTAAAGCCAAGGAATATCCTTTACATGCTTCCATCCAGAAACTTGCCAGTCTCTTTATGACTAAGCTCAGGAATCATAAGATTAAACAAATTAATCAACTCAGAACGGTTCCACTGCGTTTTTTCACGCAAGGTATGGATTGTATCAGTAAATAAGTTCAATTTTGTTCATCATACAGAGGATCATTTTTTATGATACCTATTGCATTAAAATGATCCATATCAAGCCTTTCTTTTTCTGTGTAGAATTCCTCAAAATCTTTTCCGCCGGTAGTATCACTGGTGAAAAAATAGACTGGATATTTTTTCTGTCGTTTGAATTCCTGTACTCTCTGACGCACCTCATTTTCCGCGAGGATGTAGCTAATAACGTCTTTCTGGAGATGAGTCAGGATTTTAGGCATAGTGGTTTACCTCATTATTTACATTGTTCCGTCGAGGAATATTCATGAGATGATTAGCAAAGATTATAAATAAAGGCTATCTAAAAAATTTCAGATAGTCTGTTATTGAGGAAGTGTTGGTTACATAACAGCGGATGCTTGTATTATAAACTGTGACAATAAAGCGTACACCGGTGCCGGAGAAGTATTTGCCGCCGGTACTCATGTCATTGAATTCAGTGACTATAGAAACCATTTCCGGCTTGAATTCAGCCGTCCGTTTGTCCCAAAACAGCGTCTCTTTGTGCAAGGCACGGATACATTGATCCGAAGATTCAACTATTCGCTTTGTTACGCGCAATGAGTGTTTCAGAGCCTTATAGATCGAAAAGGTCTGGTTAAGCATGTCCGCTGTCATGAAACTTGCTCCAGCAGTTGCGCCACTGTATCGCGAGACAATTTTTCAGCGCGAGTATCCAGCCCCTGATCATCCCAATACCAGCCGTCTTCCATGATACCTCCGTAATGAGGGTCTTTATGATCCCGGCTGAACAACCCATCTGCCCGGAAATAACCGATATATTCTTCCCCGACATTCCCATACAGCATGATCATTCCCTGCGTCCCCAGCCACCAGACGCCTTTCGGTGAAAGCCGCAGTTTAGCGCCGTCCAGTTCGTCCGTCCCGTGAAGGGTAATCAGGTACTCAAGCGACGTATATGGCCCGCTCAAGCCTTCTATTATCGTAATCGGCTCTTCACGAACCTCAACCGTATAGCCCAGTTCCTCCAAACAGCGGATAAAGGCGTCCTTCCCCTCAAGCACCCG
>JAITNP010000004.1 GCA_031290455.1 Treponema sp.
CCGGTTATTAAAGTCGCGAAGATGCTCAAGAGGCATTTTGAAAATATCATAACGTATTGGACGCATCGTATATCAAACAGTTTTGCTGAAGGTATAAACAGCGTTATTCAGCATATAAAAGCTACTGCTCGCGGCTTTAGAAGCTTCCAAAACTACCGTACTTCTATACTTTTCTATTGCGGCGGACTGGATCTTTACCCATAGGTTAGCCAGAAAAGCCGTTTAATGCAGATGAGTAACACTGAAATTGGGTTATATCCAATGTTCCCGGACTGAAAAGGCAATGCAATGCCTCCAGCACTGTAGTTTTCCCCGCTCCGTTACACCCTGTCAACAAGGTAATCCTTTTAAGCGGGATGCTTACGTTATCCAGGCCGCGAAAATGCGTGATTTCTACGTTCTTCAGCATATTTCCATTCTCCTAATACTTTTAAGTATTCTATAACATAAGTTCAAATTGTTCAATATCGGTTTTATGCAATTCAGCAGTCTTGGACTGCACTTCCGGCCATGGGATAACAAGCGAGTTATTGAGTCACCTTTATTTTGAAATATGTTTTTTTACCTTCTATAGCGTAATTCGTGAAATCAAACGGGTTGATTTCTTCCTTCTATACAATCCCATACCAATGTGTTTGTCGGGTAATGAATGTCGGTTTTTTTTGCCCAATCCGCTTTCTCAAATTGTAGCAACAACAGCTCAAATAATTTCAACTTTATGTTTTTATTTTATTGCTTGTGCATTATGTTTTCAAGTGCTTTTTTGACTTTATAGACAGACTCTAATTATATCCCCCTTTCAATATAAATTTCCGCCACTTTCCTGGCGTGGCGGTCGATTTCCAGAATTGCTGCCAGATCCAACACCGGTGTTTTCCAATCCCCCTGAAGCGCCTTCTCGACAATCCGGGGTATCGCAAGAAACCCGATTCGTTCCGCGAGAAAGGCGCTTACCGCGATTTCATTGGCAGCGTTAAAGACCGCAGGATAGGGATCTCCGGCGCCCAGGGCTTGATACGCCAGGGCAAGCATGGGGAATTGCTCAACCTTGGGCTGCTCAAAGTGCAGGGTGAGGGCATTGAAATCCAATGTACCGAAAGACATCCTCCCGCCCGCAGGATAGTAGAGGGCTTCTTGAATGGGAAGCCGCATGTCCGGCCGGGACAGTTGGGCATACACGGTCCCATCCCTAAAGCGTATCATGGAATGGACGATGCTCTGGGGGTGAACCACCACCCGTATGCATTCACCAGGCAGGTCAAAAAGCCGGGCCGCCTCAATCACCTCAAGCCCCTTGTTGGCCATGGTCGCCGAATCAATGGTGATCTTGGCGCCCATGCTCCAGGTTGGATGGGCCAGGGCTTGTGCCACCGTAACCTTCGCAAGCTGTTCCGGGGAAAAGCTTCTAAACGGCCCCCCGGAGGCGGTTAAGAGGATCTCCCCCAGTTGTTCTCTACCATGGGCCTCCAAAAGGTTAAAAATCGCGGCATGTTCCGAATCCACCGGGAGGATCCGGGCATGATGCTCTTTTGCCAGGGCAAAAACCAGGGGAGCAGCCATGACCAGGGTTTCCTTGTTGGCCAGGGCCAGGTCCATTCCCGCATTAAGCACTGCCAGAGAAGGCTCCAATCCGGCGGCCCCGGCGATTCCGTTGACCGCAATATCCGCACCGCATTCGGCGATTGCCAGAGAAAGCCCTTGAGGCCCTTCTGGTCCGCACCCTGAAAGAACCAACCGGGCCTGGGGAAATTCAGCGCCAACCCGGAGCAGCCCTTCGCTATTAGTATGGCCTGATAGGAGGACTACCTCAAAATCATCCTGCCCCTGCCGGAGCACATCAAGGGTACTCTTCCCAATGGACCCGGTGGCCCCAAGAACCGCGACTCGCTTTTTCATACTACTCCCTTATATAAGGCTTAGGCTACGTCCTTTCTTTTTTTTCTCTGAGTTCTTTATCTTATAATCCAAAAAGGAACCAATAAGATGCGTAATACACCGGAGCGGCAAGACAGATGGAATCAATGGTATCCAGCACGCCCCCCCGGCCAGGAATGATGCTTCCCGAATCTTTAACCTGAACGCTTCTTTTCATGGCCGATTCTCCCAGGTCCCCAAGTCCGGCGGCAATGCCGGAAATACAGCCCAGGATGATCCCGGCATATATGGTGGGGAGCCGTCTTGAGCTGAACACTTCGGGGACCAAAAGAACCGCCCCTAAGCCGACCAGAACCGAAGCAACAAAGCCGCCGATGAAGCCCGCGACGCTCTTATTGGGACTTACGGGGATGATACCCTGGTTGCCCTTGCCGAAAAGCAGACCCGCTGCCCAGGCCGTCGAATCATTGGCAATAACCATGAACAGAAACATGAGGATAACCATATCCGCATGGTCCAGCAGGGCCATCCTGATGATCCATGCCATGAAAAGCCCCGGATACATCATCACCGCAAAACCTGCGGCCGCCCGGCCGGTAACATCCCGGAGCTTGTCTTCCTGGACAAAAACCCGGGAAACCAGGACCCAGGCAGCCCCCAGGATAAACGCTGCGGGGATAACCTCTCCATGGAGCCCAAAACTGACCGCCAGGGTCATGGCAAGGGGACTCAATGCCCCCAGTATGGCGGCTTCTGCCAAGGAAATAACGTTGTTTTTCTGTTTAAGCAGCTCCGCAAATTCAACGGCCCCCAAGGCGCTTAACAGGATGACCGTGATATTGGCGACTAAGTGGTGTTTCTGGGGCAGCGCCACCACAATAATGACGGTCAGGGGAAGCCCAATAATAAACATTAAAAAACGCTGTATGAGTTTTTTCATGACACCCCCCCGAATCGTCGTTCCCGTTTTTGATACTCCCCAAGGGCCGCAACCAGGTCCGCTTCGGTCCAGTCCGGCCATAAGGTATCCGAAATATAGTATTCCGCGTATGCCCCTTCCCACAACAGGAAATTACTGATCCGGTGTTCGCCGGCGGTCCTGATGATGAGGTCCGGATCAGGAACATCGGGATTGTCGAGGTGTTGCCGGATCCCGGCTTCGGTAAGGGCCGTATCACTGCGGTTCATCCGCCGCACTGCCCGGACAATTTCATCCCTGCCGCCGTAATTGAGGGCCAGTACCACCTGAAGCCCGCCGAAATTCCGGGTATCCTCGCAGGCTTCCTGGAGTTCCTTGACAATGTCCGGGGGAAGCCCCGCGGGATCACCGGCATGGCGGATCCGGATGCCGTTTTCCCGGTAAAAGTTCAATTCCGCCTTGAGGTGCTGCTTGACCAGACCCATGATGAAGCCCACTTCATCGGCAGCGCGCTTCCAGTTTTCCGTGGAAAACACGTAGAGGGTGAGAAACCCAATACCCCTATCACTGGCGGCTTTGACGATCTTCTTGGCGGTTTTCAGGCCCTCAAGATGCCCCTGGGTGCGCATAAGATTCCTCCGGCGCGCCCAGCGGCCATTCCCATCCATGATAATCCCAATATGGGATGGGAGGCGGGAATTATCAATTAACGACGACAGCAACCCTGACGATACAGCATCCGGCAATGGGGGCATTAGTCTTCCATTATTTCTTTCTCTTTTTCTTCCAGAACCTGATTAACCTTATTGATATAATTGTCCGTGAGCTTCTGTAAGGCTTCGGAAGACCGGCTTTCCTCATCTTCTGTGAGTTCCCCCTCTTTGAGGAATTTCTTGAGTTCGTCGTTGCCATCTCTGCGGATATTCCGCACCGCCACCCGGCTTTGTTCAGCTTGATTCTTGGCGAGTTTGGCCACTTCTTTTCGCCGTTCCCCGGTTAAGGGCGGAATAGCAATCCGTATGACCTTGCCGTCATTGCTGGGGTTGAGGGACAGTTCCGATGAACGAATGGCCTTTTCGATTTCTCCAATAAGGTTCTTGTCCCAAGGCTGTATGACAATCAGCCGGGCTTCGGGAATGGAGATATTGGCCACCTGGTTCAAGGGGGATTTATCCCCATAACTATCAACCCTGATCTTATCAAACAAAGCAGCCGATGCCCGGCCGGTTCTGAGGGATGCAAAACCCTCTTTGAGACTGGCGACGGTTTTTTTCATCCGTTCTTCGGATGTCACAATGACATTATGCATGACAGTTTCCCCATTATTGCCCAACTTTAAAGTAGACATAGTCATTGATGGTTATGTGGGCGCCTACCTGTTTACCGCAATCGGCCAGGGCCTGGGCAACGGTAAGTTTTTCATCCTTAACGTACCCCTGTTCCAGGAGACATATTTCCGCCAGGTATTTATTGACCTTACCCTTGAGGATATTGTCAATCACCTTGTCGGGCTTGTCCTGGAGCTTTTCGTCCCCTTCCATCTGCTTGTGGAAAATTGCTTCCTGTTCCTTGAGAAAATCCGGATCAATCTGGGTCCGGTCCAGCGCCACCGGACTAAAGGCCGCGATATGGAGGGCAATATTGAAGGCCAAGGCCGGTACCGCTTCCCCGGCAAAAACCTCCGGCTTATCGGCCCCGAGTTTTACCACCACCCCAATGGTTCCTTCGCCGTGGATATACTGGGTGAGGTACTCATGGGCATCGGCCTTGAGGACCTTGACCCGTTTAAGGCTCATGTTTTCCCGGATCTTCGTGGCCAAATCCGTAACAAGGGCGGCAAGCGCTTCATTCAGTTCGGTGTAGCCCTGTGCAAGCGCCTGGTCAGCGATGGCATTCCCCAAGGCGATAAATTCGGGGTTCCGGGCCACGAAGTCGGTCTCAGTAGCCAGTTCTACCAGGACCGCGGTGTTATCCTGAATCTTGACAAATATTTTACCCTCATTGGTTGCCCGGTCCGCCCGTTTTTCCACCGCTGCAAGGCCTTTTTCTTTTAAAAATTTCTCAGCCTTATCAAAATCACCCTCGGTGGCGGTTAAGGCGTTTTTACATTCCATCATGCCCGCTCCGGTCTTCTCCCGGAGCCTTTTTACATCAGCCGCACTGATTCCCATTTAATACCCCCTTACTCCTCGCCATACACCTGATCAACATCGACCGGAAGTTCTTCTTCGACGATCTCGACTTCCACCGTCTCCTGCACGATAGCCACCCCATCGGAAGAATAGGCGGCGATATCAATTTCCTGGTCTTCCTCTTTGATCGACACATCGGTCAAGATATCTTCCAGCCCTTCCCCTTCATCCCCCAGGTTTTCGATAATCTTGATGCCCACCTCGTTGTCCGCTTCTTCCACCGCGTTGGCCACAATCTGGGTAAAGAGGGTGATGGCCCGAATGGCATCATCATTACCGGGGATAGGGTAATCAATCCCCTCAGGATTACAGTTGGTATCCACCACCGCAACAATGGGAATCCCCATCCGCTGGGCTTCCGCCACGGCAATGGCTTCTTTACGGGTATCAACGATGAAGAGGATCCCCGGAAGCTCCTTCATTTCCTTGATGCCCCCCAGGTTTTTCTGGAGCTTGGCCCGTTCCTTGCCAAGAGCGGCAATTTCCTTCTTGGTCAGGTTTTCAAAGGTTCCATCCACTTCCATCTTTTCCAGTTTTTTAAGCCGGAGCAGTGATTTCTTTATGGTAACAAAGTTGGTAAGCATACCGCCGAGCCAGCGATTATTCACATAGAACATACCGCACCGTTCAGCCTCTTTCTGGATCGCCTGCTGGGCCTGTTTCTTAGTGCCCACAAACAGGACGGTCTTGCCCGAGGCCACAATCTTGTGAACCACATCGTAGGCATCCTTGATTGCCTGGATGGTCTTCTGCAGATCAATGATATGGATTCCGTTCCGTTCCGCGAAGATGTATTTCTTCATCCGCGGATCCCATCGCTTTACCTGGTGGCCAAAATGCACACCCGATTCAAGCAGGCTTTTCATGGTAACAACAGCCAAAGTTTCCTCCCGCATTGTCCAGCTTCCCCAGAACCGGTCCGGGGATCGTGGAAACGCCTTCCCTCTATCTCACCGCCTGCACAGGCGGTGGAAATTAATAGTTATATGGCCCATAGGGATAACCATTGTCTTTCAGCATGACATAAAACTCATGGATAGGCAAGCCCACAATCGAGGTATAGGAACCTTCGATACCAGATATATAACAGCCCGCCAGTCCTTGAATTTTATAGGCCCCTGCCATCCCCTGCCATTCACCGGTATTGAGGTACCATTCTATTTCAGGTTCCGAGAGTGCGGCGAAGGATACGCTGCTTATCACGGACCTGCAATCTATGGACTTGTCCCTGCCATTAAAGAGGGCCACCGCCGTTACCACGTCGTGGGAACGGCCCTGAAGTTTTGAGAGCATCCGGTGAGCATCATCCCGTTCATTAGGTTTCCCAAAGATCTCCCCATCCACCGAAATAATCGTATCAGCGCCGCAAATCCACGGGGGCGTTCGATTTTTAAGGAGATCGATAATCTTATTGACCTTCCGGATAGCCATATCTTCGGCTATTTCCTTGGGACTCAAGCCTTCCTCATAAACTTCATCTACTAAAGGGGGCATGATACTAAAGGGCAAATCGAGGAGCCTGAAAAACTCCTGTCTTCTTAAAGAACCAGAGGCCAAGATGATAGGTTCCATGTTTTTACCGCCTTTCTGAAAAATTACCTTATCATAACCGATGTTGCGGATTGTAACTAGGGTAGCAGAGGCCACGGTCCGCTTTGATGGTGTCATGGGGCCTTAGCCAGCGATGAGGTCCCTTTCCACAGAATGTCCAGGTATTCGGTATGGCCAAAGATGCGGTGGTGGTGATCCACAAAGTATGATAAAAAAGACAAGGGGAAACAAAATTACCGGTGCAAAGCATGTGGAGGCCAATTTATCGCCGATCATGAACGGACCTACCCCGGGGAAACCTTTCATGGGTAGTCGACCTGGTCAAAATCATGCTCGTACGAGGAATTGGCATACGAGATATCAGCGCGGTACAACTTTGTTGCAATGCTAAAGAAAAAAGAGTAGACTAGAAAGAGGGAGCAGAAATTATTGCCCATAGCGGTGAGTAATAGGCTGTCAAATTTGGAGGGGCGAACAGAACATATTAATAGACGGCGCCCATGATGATTTTAGCTTTAGAGCCTATGAGGGGATGCTATTAAACAGATAATTCCGCCGCCCCAAAACTCGTTTGTCAAGAAAGGGACAGAGAAGCATCCGGCGCCTGGATATTTTCGGTAACGCAATGAGGCGATAGCCATTCATCAAAGAACATGATTCATCAGCGTGGAAGGAAGCTGTCGATTATCATAAGCGGAGTTTGAATGAGGTGGTGATGTTTTGTTATAAAACGATCGGTGGGGATAGACTGTCCGCTGCAACAAAGTCAATAGAAAACTATTTTATTTCACCCAAGGTATCAGCCAATTATGCTGCTTACCAAGGGTGAACTTTACCACCTGATTCCCTTTTGCCCGGTGGAAGAAATACCAAAAGAGGTATCCGAAAAGCGGGACCTGTTAGTGCGCTATCTGGAGTATCCCAATGTCTGACTCCTTTGACGACAGCCGATGCCTATTAAAAGCAGCGCATCGGATAAGCTTGCTTAAAATTATGGCAAAGCTTAGGGCAAAAACCCCTAATGCGCGTTTTCTTTCTATTGCCTATTTATCTTGCTTTTTCAGTAAGTTCGGTTTTTTGTCCTTCGTCATAGTAGACCCCTTCGATTTCATGAACCCGTTCCGTAATATTCTTTTCATACAGATACTCCCAGCCGACCCAGCGGAAGGTGGCCCCATCCGGCGTTGGGTGGCGCACCGAAGGGTTTATGTGGGCAAACCTACCTGCAACCAG
>JAITNP010000005.1 GCA_031290455.1 Treponema sp.
CGGGATAATTACATTGATAGGAATTTATTTTTGCATGTTTTTGAAATCAGCGCGCCACGAGGTTTTGGCGATACATGGGCTTTTAGTCATCTTTTGTCTGTTGAGCCGGAATTAAAAAGACCAACAAGAAAAATTGATCCCATGTATAAAGGTGAATATGATTTATATTTGCCTTACGCGACCGGGAACATTAAAATCGAAGTTAAAGCGTCACGGGCGGTAGATAGAGATAAAACTGATGAGCCGTTATATATAAAGGCTCTTTCATCCAACTCTGAAAATAAATTTCTGATGAATTTTCAGCAATTAAAACCTTCCTGTTGTGATGTATTTTTATGGCTGGCTGTATATCGTGATTGTGTCAGGTACTGGGTATTAAAAAATCATGTTATACGACACCATAATGATTTTACACCACAACATAGAAATGAAGCTACCTCTGAACGAACAAAAAATTATGACAAATCCGCAATCTATGAAGGTCAAATAATGATAACAAACGACAATATAGATTCAATTAAGGATTATATGGTAGAAAGCAGGGGAATAAGGCAAGCGGTTATTGAACAATTTGAGTCATAGTTTCATAATTTTGTTGATAGGAAAGTCCATGCCTTTTTTATTGTGGGAAATATACTGGTGTTAATCGGTATGGCATTTACCCTTGGACTGATATTCGTACTGGTTGCCGATACGGTGGAATATGGTGGATAGAAAAACGGCACTTGCAGTGAAGGCTTTTTAGCGGTTGATCTTCTTCTATAACTATTCAGTCTGATTAGAAGAGGAACCGCAGAGGACACAGAGGAAGAACGCAGAGAGAAGAAGGAGGGAAGAAGCCACTCTCTCTTCCCTCTGTGTTCTCTGCGGTAAAATCTTCATTTTATACAGGGGACTGTTACGTTAAAACAGCTGGTTCAAACCTGTCAGGGTAAGATCACTGCGGGTTCTAGCTGCGTTTTTAAGGCCAGCGGTAAAACCTGACTTTGAAAATAAAATGTACCTTTTCGAGGTGAATTGGGTAAGCAATTCCGATTTACGGATAAGATCGTTCAGGATGTCTATACCGGTTAGCTCGCCACGCCATTTACATTCACCGAAAAGGGCGCACTCTTCACCGGACGCGATAAGGTCGATTTCTTCATCCTGTTTCAATGACGGGTTTGAACCCCACCAGCGCCTCAATTCCTTAAAGCTGATTTTTCCCCGCCCCGCTTCCAGCCACAAAAACTGTTTGGCACATTCTTCAAAAACATAGCCTGTATGACCTTCAATTTTTCCATCCAGAACCTCCCGGCATACCTGTTCCCCCAGCCCCATAGAAATTCTGCTCAAATCGGGCTGAACAAAACGATACCAGAAACGGAACATCAAGTCCGCCAGCCGGTAAATGGTCTTGCGGGATTTACTGTTTCCCAGGGGATATTCCCGTTGCACAATTCCCAGACTGATGAGGGATACAAGCATATTACTGCATTGACTACTTTCAATACCGGTTTTTGAAGCAATATCGTTCAGTTTGCTTGCCCCTCCGGCGATGACCGAAATAATACCGTTGTAAGTCTGGGGCAGCTTGAGTTCCTGTTTAAGCAGATTGGAAGGTTCCTCAAACAAACGGCCATGAGGATTAAAAAAAAGTTCCCCCAGATTCTCCGCCAGAGATATCTGGTTATTCACCCGGGAAGCGTATTCGGGCGGAAACGCAGTTTCCGAAGGACATATATGTTCAGACCATATCCATATGCTGATCGAGATACCCCCAAAGTACTCGGTGGCACAGGTCATCGGCTATATCAAGGGGAAGAGCGCTATAGCGATAGCGCGACAATTTCCGGGGAAGCGACAAAACTTCACCGGGGAGAGTTTTTGGGCGAGAGGATATTACGTCTCGACGGTGGGACGTGATGAAGAGACTATCAAACGATATATCCGGGAGCAGGAAGCCGAAGACAAACGGCTCGATCAACCGGATCTATTCTAAAGATAGCTAACAACAACAGCCGTCTTTAGACGGCTCCTGCGGAAACGTAGTTTCCGCAATCAACCGCTTTGAGCGGTTCACAAAATCAAGCCTCCGGCTTTGCCGGGGGTGCCTGACTTCTCCCGGTAACCGATGATTTCCACCATGGCCGAGAGCGTGTTCGCCTTTTTATATTCATGGAGGGTAGCCACTAAATGCATGATTTCATCTTGAATTTTACCCCAGGTTTATCGTCTTCAGGCTCTGTTCAGGAGCATCAAAGGAATAAATGGAAAGGGTGTGTTTTTCGTACACGGCAAAAGTCGGCGTTACGGGAATACCCCTCACTTTCCCTCCAGGAGACTCTTTAGGCAGGGAGATAGAACCGGGATTACACAAGGTAATGCCCCTGGTATGTTCAAGCAGCCAGATATGGGTATGACCTGACAGCAATACACTTCCTTCAGGCAGGACAAAAGGCAAGGTATGTTGGTCATAGAGGTGGCCGTGGGTGAGCAAGAACCGCCGGCCCTCATCAACCAGGAGGATATAATCGCTCATACAGGGAAAGGTAAGCATCATTTGATCAACCTCAGCGTCACAGTTGCCCCGCACGGCAATAATCTGGCCGGCATGGGCATTGAGCAGCGCGGCGACTCCCGGCGGATTATGCCCTCCGGGAAGGGGGTTCCGCGGCCCGTGGTAGAGAATATCCCCCAGGATAAGCAGATAATCCGCCTGTATGCGCTTGAACTGTTCGATTGCACGTTCTGTAAACCCCAAAGAGCCATGTATATCAGAAATAATCATGTATTTCATCGTTGAATCCTCCGTGTTTTTTGTGTTATTGTATATATCGTTCATTGTCAAGTTCCTTATTGACATCGCTTCAATTCGGAATATACGATTGAGATCGTGGCCAGATAATCAGGGGGCCTTGTGGATGGCTACAGCACACTTTGCAGGAATTGTCGGGTCCGGTCGTTGACGGAATTGCTGAACATGGCCTCGGGCTTTCCTATTTCGAGGATGGTCCCCTGGTACATGAAGACCACCTTGTCGGCCACTTCCCGGGCAAAGCCCATTTCATGGGTAACCACCAGCATGGTCATGCCTGCGGCGGCGAGGCCCTTCATCACCGTGAGGACTTCCCCCACCAGTTCCGGGTCCAGGGCCGAGGTCGGCTCGTCAAAGAGCATGATCTTGGGTTCCATGGCCAAGGCCCGGGCAATAGCTACCCGCTGCTGTTGTCCGCCGGATAATTGAGAAGGGTAGGCATCAATCTTATCCGCAAGGCCCACCCGGTCAAGCAGGTCCGTCGCTTTTTTCCGGGCCTGCGCTGCGGGTATCTTCCGCACATGAACCGGGGCAAGCATCACATTTTGAACCACCGTCTTATGGGGGAACAGGTTGAACCGCTGAAACACCATGCCCACCTCAAGGAGCCGGGTGTTGCGTTCATGCATGGGCATTTTTACGGTGTTTACCCCATCAGCACAATCAAAAAGCAAGGTATCTTCAAGGTAGATTTTACCCTTATCTATCTTTTCCAGGCGGTTCAGGGAACGAAGATAGGTTGATTTTCCCGCTCCCGAAGGACCGATGATACAAACCACCTCTTGCTGTTCGACCTCCAGGGAAACATCCTTGAGTACTTCAAGGGCGCCGAAGGCCTTGCTTATCCCTATGGTCTTTATCATCGACATCCTGCACCTCCTTTTCCCACCTATTCATAGAGGGAATATCGTTTTTCCAGTTTATGAAATATAAAGGAAAACACCGCCGTTATGATGAGGTAGAGGATCATTGCCGGGATATACACCAAGGCTGAGGCAGTGGACGAGGAGATGGAACGGGTAATCTTGGTAATATCCGACAGGGCTATGATCGAAACCAGGGAGGCATCCTTTAAGACCATAATGAACTCATTTCCCACCGGCGGGATGAGCCGCCTTATGGACTGGGGGATAATAACGAGCCGCATGGTCTGGGCGTAAGACATGCCCAGCGCCCGGGACGCCTCGAACTGGCCCTTGTCGATAGACTGTATCGCCGCCCGGATAATCTCCGCGCAATACGCCGCGGAATTGAGTCCAAAGGCGATAAACGCCGCGATGAACCGGTTGTTAATCGTCAAAAGCGGGGTGATTTCCGGGAGACCGTAATAGATGAAGTACAGTTGCATGAGCAGGGGGGTACCCCGGAAGAAAAAAATATAGGCGCTGCAGAATTTGTTGAGGGCCGTCTTTTTTGACATCTTGCCCAGGGCAAGGAACAAACTGCCCACCAGCCCCGCCGACACCGCAAGGAGGGTGAGGGAGATGGTTATCCGCGCCCCATCCAAAAGCGGAGGAATCCAGATTATTATTTTCTGTAACGCACTCATCCCCTATTCCCCGCCCTGTTTTAGCTACCGCACCGAAGTAACGAGATCCCGTCCGAATATTTTCTTGGATATGGTTACCATGGTGCCATCGGCAAAAAGTTCATCCAGGGCTTTGTCCACGGCGGCAGTGAGGGGATCATTGCCTTTTTTAAAACAGATCCCCAGCTTTTCATCCGCCTCTCCTTGCCAGACAATGTCAAAGGGGCTGTTCGTCTGGGCGGCATAATAGAAGGCCACCACGCTGTCGCAGACCACCGCAGAGACCCTGCCCAGTTTCAGTTCATCGAAACAATTCAGTACCTTGTCATACTCGCGGGGGGTGAATTCCAGCCCTTGACCCGCCAGTGTGGTCATGTACACATCCGAAGCGGTCTCCGCCTGATACGCCACATCAAGACCCCCAAGTTCTTCCGGGTTTTTGGCCGTAATCCCGGAATTCTTCGAAAGGACCAATGCCTGGGTATTGGCGATGTAGGACTTGGTGAAGTTGAAGGCCCTAAGCCGTTCATCGGTGATGGTTACCGCAGAGATGATCAGGTCATACTTCCCGGTATTAACCCCGGCGAAAATCCCATCCCAGGCGGTATCCACAAATTTAACGGTAAATCCGAGTTTTGCCCCCAGGGCGTTTGCCATCTCCACATCGAACCCTATCGGGGTCGTGCCGTCCATGTCAAAGTACTCCATCGGGGGATACCCGATCTCTATACCTATGGTAAGCACCCCAGGGGTAATGGTGGTTATGCCATCAGCCCGGGTTGACGGCTGCTGGGGCTTATCCCGGTTTCCCCCCGCAAACACGCCGCTCACCAGGACCAATGCCGCCAGGGCCATACCGGTCATTTTCTTCAGATTCATACTTCCTCCTCGCTAAAAAATAGAGAAAAATTAGATTCATCCCCGCATCCGGGAATTAAAGGGATTATACTTTTTATTTATTTTTATGTCAACAAACGATCCGGTTAATTGCAGCAATTCTCAGTTTGAGTCCCTTTCAGGGAAGTCTTTTTTTATTAATTTACAGCAGAGATAACACTACATATAGCGTTATATATTAATATACCACTATATGTAGTACTATTCACCGGTAAATTTTCAACGAAACAGGGTTTTCAGCAAGGCCGCAAGCTTAACCTTGCGAATCAGAAATATGTATTTTTATACAAATTTATGAATATATATCACGCTGCGCTTCCCCTTTCAAGCTTCAAACTCCGGCAATAACAGCGCTGTCACTTTTCTGCTATTGCCGGTATTTTGCACGGGGCTTACTTGACCAATTCTTTGAACATCTCGTGACGCTTCTCATCCTGCATCAGGAGATTCACTTTAAACTGGCCATCCCGGTATCCCATATCAATACACCGGGCCTTGAACTGCTCAAAGGATTCGGGCACCAAAAGGGAGGTATCCGGCGCTTTAAGCCGGTTGGAGGTGCGTTTTTCCTTATACTCGACGTTATAGTCCTGAAGGCATTGGTCGAGTTCCTCGGTAAAATGCTCCGCTTCTTTCAGGGTCACATGCTGATCGGCAAATTCAAAATAAAAGCGATAATTCGACTTTTGCATGTCCGCAAATCCTACAAAGAAGGGGGCTGCCTTTCCGGTTTTCTGCTCCACCGCATGCACCGCCTCAATGAATTGGCGTTCATGGAGCTTCTCCCCGGTAAGACTGATGGTACCGTTCACCTTCTGGATGAACTGTACGGTGGGGAATTGGTTGTAAAAGCCGGTAATCTCCAGGAGATCGTTCATATTATACCGGTAGAGTCCCGCCGACGTGGTAACCAGCATACTGTACCGCTGCCCCTGCTGTACCTCATAGAGCTGGTAGATTCGAGGATTCGGGCAGTCCAGTTCCGACTCGTGGATGAATTCAAAGTATACCTTATGACCAAAGGTAACCGTATCTTGGGTGCCGCTTTTCAGCACCACCCCGGCTTTACATTCGGTGGAAACATAGGAGAATTCATGGAAGACACAGTTCGGGGAGAAGGAATCCTTAATTTTTTCAAAGTACACCTTCGTATTACCGCAGAACCAGACATTAACGATCTCCATCCGGGGCCAATAATGTTTGGGCAGCACCGTACCGTATTTGGCTTTCAATTCCCGGAGTTCCGCGGCCCGTTGGGGGTTCGGTTTGAGCTTTGCTTCCAAGGCGGCCCGGATTTTGTCGGGAATGGTAAACCGTGTGCTGAGGGTGCCATGCTCAATATCGTTTACATATTCATCGTAAAATTCATTGGCATTGGTCTGCATTTCCACCAGGGTACTGGGATTGGCAGTAATGATTAACCGGGTATCCCGCTCGATACCCATCCGCATGATGGCATAATACCGGGCCTTGTAATCGGCAATATGGAATACGTCCGCAGGAGCGGTATGAATAACCTCCATAAAGTGGGGGATATCCCGCTGCATAACCCCGGAAACAGAACCATATACCGTACCATCCGGAGCGGCTCCTTCAATGGCCTTACCCACAATGGAAAGCGCAGGCCCGTAAAATACATGGGGTTTATTCATGATCAGGGTATAGAACCATATTTGGTTCATTTTTTTAACCACTTCCTGATAGTACTGCTCGGTAATGGGTATCCATTTGGGTTCCTTGGTGGTGCCGCTGGTGGTACCGTACATCTTGGGCTTACCAGGGAATAACACATCCGCCTCGCCGTTCTTGTGCCGTTCCACATAGGGCCGGAGATCCTCATAATCGTTGATGGGGACATATTTTCGATATAACCGGAACAGTTCTTCCGGACTGGTGGCCTTAAGGATGGCATCAAAATAATGTTCCTTACCGTAAACCGTATCCTTTGCAGTCGTAATCATACGGCGCAGCAGTTCGGCCTGGGATTCCTTGCCATGCTTGGAAGCTTTTTTTAATTCTGCAAGCCCCTTCTTCCCGACTATGGTTAACGCAAGCCGAATTAACCACCAACCCTTAACATTGGATTCTTTCAATGTTTCCTCCGCATTTTAATTGCTTTGCTAGTCAAACCTGCTTACTAAGCAGGTATACAGCTATTTATTTTGACAAATTATGCCTGATTTGTCAATATGCCGGTCATGGGGGTCAGCAATGTTCAGGAGGAAACAAAATTACTTCAATTCGGAATATACTGCCTCCGGGCCTGCATGGTAAAACACCGGCACCTGTTCCCGTTTAGTTCTGATAGGGTGCGGTAAGACCGCAGAGAGATTCATAAATTCAAGGAACGGGAAGATGCCAATGATAATATTTTTGGCATAATCCTTTTCATTATATGATATATCAATACACAGATAAATACAGTTATTATGGGAACACCAAAATACCTTATAATTAATATCCTGAAGTCCCTTGAAATATTATGATACACCCAGATATTTTTCTAAAAAAGTCTCCTGAAAAACGATAAAAATCCTTAAAATAACGCCGAAATTGGTTTAAAACCTTGACTTTGTTTGAAATGTTGTCATAATAGTATTATGACAACGAGGAGGACTTAATGGCGTATTTGTCCCAAATGAAAGTTGGAAGGCATAGCTATATTTACGAAGTCACCGGTTTCAGGGACGAGAACGGGAAACCGCGAAACAAAAAACATCCGGTAGGTAAAATCGACCCCGATATCTGAGATGCCG
>JAITNP010000044.1 GCA_031290455.1 Treponema sp.
CCAAAGATCGAGGAAATCACGGGTTTTTATGAGTATCTCGTTGATAACGGTTATGTGAAGAGATTCTATAAGGGCCTTGCAGGACGGCCGGAATTACCGAAACAGTATCATCTGATGTGGCGGCGGTACAATGATTTTTACAGCGGTATTATGACCGGTTTGACCTCGGTGTGTTTATCTGATTTTGTGCCTAAGTTGAAACTCTATGAACTATGGAGTTCAATACAACAATAACGCTTTCAAAGCAATACCCAACGCAAAGATCCGCCTTCCGGCGGGTCTTTTTTTTGGCGTACCCGGCATTGAGAATAATTCTACTACACAATTCCCTTGCCAAAGCAGGGTACCGGTCCTACGGCAGCGGGTTCCGTCGGTGGATTTTTCAGCGCTCCTGATCAGCAGAAACACCCAGCAGCTTAAAGCCCTTCAATGTCAACAGATTAAGAAGATCAACCACAGAGGAAGGACACGGAGAATGCCAAGTTTCATGCTTTTTCTTATTCTCCGCGCTCTCTGCGGTTAATCTTCTTCCTTAGTAATATCCCTTAACCTGTTGATATTGCTTTACCAATTATACAAACCGGGTTATTTCTTCGAGTTGCTTGCGGGTTTTTTGACGAACCTTATCGTCAGCGGGGTATCCCACCGCAATCAAAGCGCCAAACTGTTTTTCAATCGGGATATTCAGAAGGTTGCAAATTCCTTCACGATCATAAATCCCGATAATACAGGTTCCAAGGCCCTGGGTTTCGGCTTCAAGACAGATGTGCACCGTCGCTGCTCCTAAATCGCCTTTTGCAAAATACTGGCTGTCGATTATATGGCGAACTGCGGGCATTAAGACGGCGTGTTCTTCCAATACGATAATAAATGCTTTTGCCTTTGAAAGAAAAGCGTTCATCTTCATCTGTTGCCCACATTTTGCTAGTTCCGCAACGACATCGGGCGTTTCGGCCACAACAAAACTCCATGGCTGGGCATTGCACCCAGAAGGCGCAAGATGTCCAGCCTCCACGCATTTCAAAAGCTTGTCATGCTCTACAGGCTTATCCGAGAAATCCCGGCAGCTTTGACGGCGCAGACACAGATCTAAAAAGTCGCTCATATACCATTTCTCCTGTATATTCAAATATTTTGGAATACCTTACTATTGAGAGGCCATTTCCCCTAACTCCCCTTGCACCAGCCCCCACAGTTCCTCCGCAGCCTTGGCAGCCTCCACCAAACGGCTTTCTTTTTCACCCCGGCGTTTCACCTCAACCTTGGGGACCTCCAAGGCCAGGTTCTTATCCCCCACCACTAGGCGGTAGGGAATGCCGATGAGGTCCGCATCCTTAAACTTTACCCCCGGCCGTTCGTTCCGGTCGTCCAGGAGTACCTCGACACCGGTCTTTTCCAGCGCTGCTGCCAGCTCGTCCGCAAGGGCTTGCACGGCCCCCTCGTATTTGATGGGGATGATGATGACATGATAGGGCGCGATGGTCAAGGGCCAGATGATGCCATCATCGTCGTGGTGTTCCTCGATCACCGAGGCAAGGGTCCGGTCAAGGCCAATGCCGTAAGTCCCCATGAGGGGGAGGTGGCTCTTGCCGTTTTCATCCAGATAGCTTACGTTCATGGACCGGGTGTACTTATAACCCAGCTTGAAGATGTGCCCCAGTTCGTTGCCCTTCTTCTCGTAGAGTTCCCCACCGCACAGGGCGCAACGGTCCCCGGCCTTCACGGTACGCACATCCGCCACCATCCAGGATTGAAAGTCCCGGGCATAGACAACATGGGCGTAGTGGAGGTCCTGGGCCAAAGCGCCGGTAACCCCGTCGTTCATGGCAATAACGGTTTCGTCAACGATGATGGGAATCCCCGAAAGGCCCACGGGCCCGGCGAAGCCCACAGGCGCATTGGTAAGGCGCACCACGTCGCTGTCAGCGGCAAGAGCCACTTCCGACGCCTTGAGGAGCGCAGCGAGTTTTATCTCGTTTACCTCCAGGTCTCCCCGGATGGCCACGGCGAAAAAGGCTTCAGGATACGGAGCCTCTGGCGCAGGCTTCCGCTTTGCAAGCCAGGATCCTCCGGGGGCGGTGGAAAGGTCCAGCTCCACGTTAATGGCCCGGTATATGAGGGTTTTGATGAAGCGCTTGGCATCGGTCTTGAGGAAGGCGCAGAGTTCGTCAATGGTCTTAACCTGAGGGGTATCGATTTTTTCGAGCGCCGGGATGGCAGCTTCAAGGGAACTCGGGGCGGTAAAGTCCGGTTTACAACCCGCCTTTTCCACATTGGCGGCATAACCGCAGTCCTTACAGAGGATGAGGGTATTGTCCCCGATTTCGCTTTCCACCATGAATTCTTCGGAGTCGCTGCCCCCCATGGCCCCGGAGTCCGCCCGCACGGGGATGACCGAAAGGCCACAGCGTTGGAAGATCCGCCGATAGGCCCGACCCATGGCCTTATAGGTTTCGTCCAGGCTGGCCTCATCAGTATGGTAGGAATAGGCATCCTTCATGACGAACTCCCGCCCCCGCATGACCCCGTACCGGGGCCGGATTTCGTCCCGGTATTTGGTGTTAATCTGGTATATGGACAGAGGAAGCTGGCGATAACTGGATAATTCGTCCCTGACAAGACTGGTAACCGCCTCTTCCGCGGTGGGGGAAACCACGAAATCCGCCCCAAGGCGGTTCTTCACCCTGAGCATGGCCTCGCCCATAGCTTCCCAGCGCCCCGATTCCTTCCAGAGTTCAGCAGGCACCACCACGGTGGGCTTTATTTCGAGGGAGCCGGTGGCGTCCATCTCCTCCCGGATGATGGCTTCCACTTTTCTGAAGGCCCTCAGCCCCAGGGGAAGATACGCAAAGAGACCGTTTGCCAACTTTCGGAGCATGCCGGAACGAAACATAAGGCGATGACTAACGATCACCGC
>JAITNP010000078.1 GCA_031290455.1 Treponema sp.
GCTTGCCCGGAAGCTGCCGCTTATCTTCGGCGTACGGGAAGATACGGTGCCCAACCTTGAAGGGCGGTGGGGGATTACCTGGCCGAGGATACATATAAATCCTGGTACTGATGCGACCGAGGACCTTATGAAGATGCTTATGGCCTGATTGGAAAGGGATTGGTCGAAACGATAAAATTATACGAATTTGTTTGACAAGTAATTTGTTTATTGATACAATACGAAGATAGATTGATAGGAGGATCTTGGAATGAAAAAAGATCAATTAGTTGGAAGTGGCGCTTTTCGGGCGGCGCTTTTATTAAGGACGGTTGTAGCATTGGCCCTCGTTTTGGGAATATCAGCGCTGATGTTCACCGGCTGTGATACGGATGGGGATGATGAGGAGGTGGCGGCGGTATTTAATCCACCTGTCGCCTGGACCACATCCCCCAATAGCCCATTTGACACTACGGCTGTTCAGAAGATTGCCTTTGGAAACAATACCTTTGTCGCTACCGGTAGTGGAGCTACGGCGTGGTACAGTACCGATGGGATTAACTGGACAGCATCCTCCAGTACAAGTGGGTTTGTATCAGGTAATAGTATTAGTGGCTTGGGGTTCGGTGGCGGAATGTTTGTTGCCACCGGCGGCAGCAGCAATAATACGACACGGGCCTATTCCAAGTACGGTGTTACCTGGACCGCAAGCGGGACTGGCACATTTAATGCCAAAGGTGTGGCATACGGCAACGGAACCTTTGTAATAAGTGGTGCCGGCGGACAGATAGCCTATACCACCGACCCTGTCAACAATACGTGGACAGTGCTTGCTAATGACGAGACTGGTACCAATTTTGGCGGGACAGGAAATAAGGAATTCATCAATGCTGTTGTATACGGCAAGGGGAAGTTTGTTGCAGGCGGCGGAAGAGGACAAACAATATATTCTACTAATGGCATTACATGGGATCAAAACGATCAAACGGCAGACATATTTCTCGATGGCGGGTTTATTGACGGCATCGCCTTCAGTGGGAGCAGGTTTGTCGCTGCCGGAGGAAACGGCAGTAAGGCAGTATTGGCTTGGTCGGATGACGGCATTAATTGGACAAATGTGGTTGAGCCAAGGTTAGGAGTGGAAACAGAGGCTAATAACGTTGCCTGGGGTAATGGCTATTTTGTCGCAGTCGGGCGAAACTCAGGGGTAGCGTCTTATTCATCTGATGGTATTATCTGGACGGCTATCGAGGATACCACCTTTGCCGGTAGCGGTATTAACGGCGTGGTTTTTGGCAAGGATAAATGGATCATCGTGGGCGCTGGCGGTAAGGTTGCGTACTCCCAGGTTAAGTAGAACACCGTCAATCATGGGCAATGTTTTGGTAGAAATATTTTTTCATTGCTCATGGTTAAAGGGGGGATGGTTTTGAGGAGGGGTAGTTGTGTTCAAGGGGCTTGAATGTTTGCTGAACATATCCGGTGAAACCACATTTTTCACAAAGACAGAAAAGTCCCGGGGGTTTATGGCTTTATCGGTGGCGCAAATTGCTTTCTGTATAAAATCTTCATACAGTTCGGAGGATAAAAGCCCCCGGGATTTTGCTTTCTCCTCGATAAAATCCGGCAGTTCAAGAACAATTATAGCCATACTAGTCGCTCCTTATCGTTATATAGGTTCAGTATACCCAAAAAATACAAAAAGTTCAATGTTCTTTGATTAAAGGGGGATCGTTTTGGGGAGTGGAATTTTTAAAAGAAGGCCGTCAACTGTAGCGAGAGGGCAGTTGTACTCTATGGCGGTTGCCGCAATTAAACGGTCGGCGGGATCGCCGTGCATGGGAAGCCCCACGGATTGGGCGGCAATCTCCGGCGTGATGGGCAATAGTTCAAACCTGTCTAAAAGCAGCACTTTCCGAAGCCAAGGCAGAAACAGGTCGGGAATTTCCAACCGTCCTTTTTCGATCAACATAGCTATTTCCCATAAGGATATGGACGCTAAACCCCAAACTTCCTCGTTATCCAGTGCGGCTTTTATCTTTTTGGGAACGCGGTCCAACGCAAGGTGCATCCATACAAATATATGGGTATCCAATATTATCACGTGCCCGTCCCCGGCTGGACACTTTCCTGCATATCGGGTGGTTTCATCCCCCATTCTTCATAGAAAGGCCCTATGATGTCACCAAGAATTTTACCCTTACCGTACAATTCCGGTAACACCACTCCTCTCAGTTCAGGAGGGAAGTTAGGGGGATATACATCAGTCTCGATGAGACCTTTCCGTATAAATCTTTCATACAGTTTGGAGGATAAAAGCCCCCGGGCTTTTGCTTTATCTACCAGAAAATCCGGCAGTTCAAGAACGACTGTAGCCATATTGTGCGCTCCTTATCATAGTGATAAGTTCAGCATAACCAAAAAATACAAAAAAGTCAACTTAATAAAGGAGAAATAATAATGAACTATGATCATCCATCATCAAGTTGGAAACGCTTGCCTTTAAGATGGTATGTGTTTTTTTGCGGAATTGTTTTCAGCGCCCTCATCTTGCTTGCCTGTCCTGCGGAGACCACCCCTGATTCCGGCAACGACATTCCCCTTTCAGGCCCCCGCTCCATCCAGATAACGCCGAAAGATAGTTCCCTGGTGCTGCAATGGACCAAGGTTGCTCAAGCTCAAGGTATAATTCCAAGCTATCAGGTGTACTACAACGGTACTTCCGGTGCCCCAGCAAACGCGGAAAAATGGCCGGAAAGTATAACTTCCAACGACTCACAATTAGTACAAGCTACACTGACCGGTCTTGAAAACCACCGTACCTATTATGTGTGGGTAAAAGCCGTATTTGAAGGATTGGGGGTTTCTGATTATAGCGAAACCACGTATAGTATACCAATTCCACCGCCCACGACGCCTGTCAGCCTGAACGTTATATCAAGCGAGGAAATGCTTGAAGTTAAATGGGATGATGGGGATGAGCATGCTTCAAAGCCGAAAGTTGCGGTTACCTACGAGGTGTATTACCAGGCAGGCAGCGGCGGTTCCGCGCCCCCTGACAACACCCCTTTGGTCACGGTATCCGAAACAGGGGCGGTGATTCCCGGTTTAACCAACAACACACCCTATACGGTCTGGGTGAGGGCATCGAACACCGCAGGGAAATCAACAGCATACATCAAAGGTACACAAACTCCGGCAGTGCAATCAGGCCCACCCACTACGGCGCCCACCTCCGCGCCAACGGTTGAGGCAGGAGACGGCAAACTTACCCTCACGTGGAACCAGGTTTCCGGTGTGCCAGGGTACAAACTCTACTATAACACGGCCAATAATTTTTCTTCAGCAACGGAGTTTCCACAAATCATTCCGGCTAATGCGCCAACGGTCCGCGCAGATATAAACGGTCTTGATAACACCAAAGCTTATTTTGTGTGGGTACAGTCCTGGAATTCAAAATGCACCACAAAAGACAGCGCTCCCCAGAGCGCCAACATTACCGCAAGCGTACAGCCCCATCCAAAACCCGCCATTGTGTGGGGTAATCTTACATTTGAATTGGGAACAGCAACTGCGGACTATATCTTTGCCCAGGACCTTGCACCCAGCGTCTTCTTTCCCGATGGGCGTCCCAATACCGACCGCCTCACCCGTGTTCAGGAAACCGCCCTGGGCGACCTCTTCACCGACGCCGCGGATTGGTATATCAGAAAGAAGTACCCTGAAGAAAACATTGATTTTGTGTTCCTCAACGGCGGTTACATAGACAATGCCCTGCAAAAAGGAACAATAACCACCGGTGGCCTCTCGATGATAACGGATCCAGACTCTCGAAATGATAAATTTTTATTCCTTACCCTCACCGGTACACAACTGAAAGCGTTTTTTGATGAGGTAGCCGATGTTATTCATACCGGCCGGGGAGGACCTCACGAGACCGGTTTCTTTGGCGTGGTATCCAAAGAAGTGCGGTACACCATTCAGTATTACAAAGCTCCAGAGGGAACCACGGAACTCAGCGGCGATGCGGCCGAGCCGTACTGGCACGGGATCATGAAGCCGGGAACCCTCAAGATAAACGGTGAAGAGATTGTTGATAGTCGAAACTACCGTATCTGCACCACCGACTACGTGGCGGCAGGTGAATGGTACACCATTCTTTACACCGATGGTCAAGATAAGCGTTTGATTAATACCCCCTTCTGGTATGGTGTTGCGGAGTACATCTACGATCAAGGCACTATTACACCCTACCTCGACGGCCGCATTAAAGTCGAAGGTGGCGTCCCCCTGCCAGCGCCGTGGGTTCCGGGAGACAGGATAAAGGAATGAGACGTTTTACACGGAGAACGCAGAGGAAGGGAAATTCATGATGCTATTTTTCTTTCTCCGTGTCCTCCGTGTTAAATTCTTCATTACAAAGAGAGGCAGGATGATTATAACGTTGTTCTTTATGCTCTTATGCTTGGTTACTGCTTTGCCTGCACAGGAAGAAGCGGTAACTACCGTGGTAGAGGATGCTGGTGAAGAAGAAGTGTACCGCTTGCCTGAAACAGAGGTAAGCGAAGAACGGGACACGCCGGAAGTGATTACCCGGGAAGAAATGGAACGGGATGGGGTAACCGACCTCTGGGAGGCAGTGCGCTACACCCCGGGGGTCATTCTGTCCGGAGGGGGCAGGCGCAACGATTCAAACTTTTCGGTGCGGGGCTTTGGCGCGGATAGTGTTCCCGTATATGTGGACGGCATCGAGATGGCAAATCCTTACCGCGGTGAAGGTGACAGCGCCCGTATGCTTACCGGCGACCTTGAGAGTATCGAAATAGAAAAAGGCTACAGTTCTGAATTGCTGGGAGCGAACAACCTGGGCGGCGCGATCCTCTTGCGCACGGCAAAACCAAAGAACCCTTTTGAGGCTTCCCTTAAAAGCACGGTTGATTTTGACAGCATCGTAAAGTATGCCGGTTCAAACCATGTGCTCAATCTGGGAACAAAACAGAACTGGTTCTACGCAAAAGGGGTGTTTCAGTATCGCATGGCGGATCACTGGCGCCTTCCCGATAGCTTTGAACCTTTCCCGAATAATCCCCAGGAAAAAGGGGACCGGCTCTGGTCCGACGCAAAAGACCTGAAACTGACCCTGTTGGCAGGCATTACCCCCATTCCTGCCCTCGACACCTGGGTTACCTACGTGTACCAGGACGCGGACAAGGGTACGTCGCCGCCGGACACGAATACCCGTGACTATGAGATCTGGGACTGGCCAGTATGGAAGCGGCAGAGCATTTCTCTGAACAGCGTCTTTAATCTCGACCCATTCTCGATGAGCGCGCTTTTCTATTTTGACAAGTATGATAACCGCCTGGATGTGTATTACAAAATGAAAGCCTACGAACTGGGCATCCACGATCCCCACTCGGACTACGATGAATATACGGTTGGGGGCCGCCTTACCGCAGGGTGGGAAATAAATAGCTGGAACCGCGTTCAGGGCGCCTTGACCTACAAAAAAGAAGATCACGTTGGAATGCGGGGCAACATCATAAACGAAGATGACCTAAGCGAAGAAGTACACGTCAACGAGGATACCTGGTCCCTGGGTTTGGAGTACACCAGCAATCCCTGGAAGCCCCTTACTCTGAAAGCGGGAGTTGGATTTGATGCGCTCATCCCGAAGGAGTATTGGAACGCTGAGAATGAATACCTCAAACTCCTGGATGCACGCTATTTTATTGTTCAGACCCGGGATATGTTTCTCTATACTTGGCAGGCAGGCGTTTTTTACAAGATCACCGGGAACCACGAAGTGCGTTTCACCTACGCCCGGAAGAATCATTTTCCCACCATGGCGCAGCGCTATTCAACGCGGTTTGGGGGCAATCTGCCTAATCCCAACTTAGGACCGGAGATCGCCAATCACTTTGAGCTTGGCTACCAGGGCTATTTTGGGGGACTGGTAACCGTGAACACCGCGCTCTATTACAGCCTTTTAAACGGAAAAATCGTAGACATTGAGTTACCCAATCCCCTCTATCCAAGCGCTGCTGTCGCCTATTCCCGCAACCTGGACAGCGTCAGTTTCTGGGGTTTTGAGCTTGCCCCGGAACTAACCCTGACAAAATACCTTAACGCAGGACTTGCGTTTTCCGTGAATAACTACATCATCAATAAGAGTCAGGATGCGGTGAAGGTCATGCCCTATTATCCGCACATCACCCTTAACAGCTATATGGTGATAAAACCAATTGAAATACTGTCGATTATTCCCCGCATTGAATACATTGGTTCCCGCTATGCGGACACTGATGGCGTGACGCAGCTTGATGGTTACTTTCTTGGAGGGCTTAAAGTTTCCGCTCATGTGACTAAATATTTTATCATTGAGGCAGGGGTGGATAACATCTTTGATACCTACTATGAGATACGGAAAAACTCACCCATGCCAGGCAGGACTTACACGGTGTCCCTCACCGCAAAATATTAAGCGGAATTGGTACGCTTGTCAAAGGGTACATACTTGCTGAACATATCCGGTGAAACCACATTTTTCACAAAGACAGGAAAATCCCGGGGGTTTATGGCTTTATCAGTGGCGCGAATCGCTTTCTGTATAAAATCTTCATACAGTTCGGAGGATAAAAGCCCCCGCGCTTTTGCTTTCTCCTCGATAAAATCCGGCAGTTCAAGAACAATTATAGCCATACTAGGCGCTCCTTATCGTTATGATAGGTTCAGTATACCCAAAAAATACAAAAAGTTCAATGTTCTTTGATTAAAGGGGGGATCGTTTTGAGGAGTGGAATTTTTAAAAGAAGGCCGTCAACTGTAGCGAGAGGGCAGTTGTACTCTATGGCGGTTGCCGCAATTAAACGGTCGGCAGGATCGCCGTGCATGGGAAGCCCTGCTGTTCGGGCGGCAATCTTCGGTGAGCATGGCGATTTCCCACAAAGATATAGCTGATACGCCTAAATCACTCTCGGCGTCTATTGCGGTCTGTATCTTTACGGGAATCCGCTCCTTCTCCAGACTCATCCATACAAAGATATGGGTATCAAGGACAATCACTTGCCGTGATCTCTCACCGGAACATCAGTTGGCGGCTTCATCCCCCATTCTTCATAGAAAGGCCCTATGATGTCGCCATTGATTTTACCCTTACCGTATAGATCAGGGTGTACTGCCCCCTTTAGGAAAGAAGGAAAGTCGGGGGGATACTCGGTGTCATCAAGTTCTAAAAGCCGCCTCCGTATGAACGTTTCATACTCATCAGAAGATAACACTCCTTTCTGTTTTGCTTCCTCCATCAGAAAATCTGGCAGTTCAAGAACAACCGTAGCCATATTGTGTGCTCCTTATCATTAGGATAGGTGAAGCATAGCCAAAAAATACAGAAGGGTCAACTTGGAATTAGATGGAATCATGTTGAAAAACGAATTATTTATTATTCAGAAGGACATCTATGATGTTCAGAAAGACTCAAAAGAACGGTGCTTTTTTTGTGGTATGGCACTTATAACCATTATTCTTGGGAGGGACTCACGCAGCGATAACTTGACAAAATCGTTATGAAAATCAATAATCTCCGTGCAAGGCTTTAGGTTATCGGACGCCTAACAAGGGCTTTGCCAAATGTAAATTCGCACTTCAAATTTGAACTGGCGTTTCCTGGAGAGGTGTACAATAATGCAGTATCGAACCTATGGTAAACAACTTGGGTTTAAGGTATCCGCCCTGGGCATGGGCTGTATGCGGCTGCCCCGGATATATCAGGGGACCAGTGACGCGGACGTGGATAAGGAAAAAGCCTTTGAAATGATCCGGTATGCGGTGGATCATGGGGTCAATTATTTTGATACCGCCTATGGGTATCATAACAAGACCAGCGAGGCGGTGCTCGGCGAAGCCCTGGAAAAAGATGGGTACCGGGACAAGGTCAAGATCGTTACTAAGCAGCCTTTTGGGGTGATGACCACCCAGGCTGAAATCCGGCGGAACCTTGAAAATACCCTGAAGAAGCTCAGGACCGATCACATCGACGTGTACCTGATTCATAATATCCAGAAATCGGACTGGGAGAACATAAAACAGCAGAAAATCATCGAAGCTTATGAAAAGTTCCGCGTCGAAGGGCTTATCCGGGGCATCGGTTTCTCCTATCATGGCATTCTTCCTACCTTTAAGGAGGTGCTTGATTTCTATTCCTGGGATATGTGTCAGATTCAGCAGAACTTTATGGATGTTGAGCGGGAGGCAACCGCCGAGGCAATCCACCTGGCAGGCCGGAAGGGAACGGCCCTGGTCATCATGGAACCTCTCCGCGGGGGCAGCCTTGCGAATCCCCCTGCTCCGGTCAAGGTGCTGTATGACGAATACCCGGTCAAGCGGAGCGCCGTTGCATGGGGGTTTCGGCATCTTATCAACTATCCTGAGGTGAGTACCATTTTAAGCGGTGTTACCACCCTGGAACAGCTCAAAGAGGATATCGATATCTTTTCCAAGCCCGACGCGGTCCCGGGCTGTCTCAATGATACGGAAAAAGCCATCCTTTCCCGGGTCAAAGCCCACTATGAATCCCTAGCGTCGATTCCCTGTACCGGCTGTGAATACTGCCTTCCCTGTCCTCACGGGGTCCATATTCCCGGGGTCTTTAGCAAATACAACGATGGGGTCATGTTCGGTGCCTTTGATCCCCCCAAAAGAAGCTATTCGTTTTTGACAAGGGCAAACCAGGACGCTTCTCACTGCGCCGCCTGCGGGGAATGTGAACAAAAATGTCCCCAGCACATTGCAATCATTGAGCAGCTCAAAACAGCCCACGAATCCCTCAAAGGCTTGATTGAATAAATGGATATTACGGCTTATGTGGATGCGGTTGAGGGGCAAAAATTGGACGTTGAAGGGGTTGTGGTACTGCAACAGGGGAAGCCGATTGGGGAATATCGCTGGGTTCCTGATGTGCCCCGGAATGTTTATTCGGTAAGTAAGAGTTTTACCGCAATCGCCGTGGGCATGGCACTTGATGAGGGGAAGCTTTCTCTGACCCATAGGGTGATCGACGCCTTTCCCGGCCTGGTCCCCAAACCTTCAGTGCGGCTCAAGGCCCTCACCTTGGAACACCTCTTGACCATGGGGCGGGGTTACCCTGAGTTTACCCGGCCTCGCAGTGTTGTCGAGGTCCTGTCCGAGTCCCTTGCGTATGATCCGGGTACCCGGTTTGTCTATGACAACGCTTCAACCTTCCTGGCTTCTGCCATGGTTACCAAGGCAATGGGATCGACGGTGCGGGACCTCTTGGTGGAGCGGCTTTTCCGTCCCCTGGAAATCCCTGATCCGCAATGGGCAGCAAGCGATGACGGGTATACCATGGGCGCCACCGGGCTTGAGGTTTCCACCAAAAGCCTGGGGGTCTTTGGACAGTTTCTGTTACAGCGAGGGGTTTGGAAGGGAAGGCAGCTCGTATCCCCAGGATGGATAGACGGGGCAACCAGGACCCATGTTGCAACCGGTGGGAGTCATCCGGATTATGACCTGGGGTACGGCTATTTCTTCTGGACCTGCCGGCATGGGGCGTACCGCGCCGATGGCAAGAACGGACAGTATGTGGTGGTACTCCCCCGGGAGGATGCGGTGGTGGCCATTACGTCAAACGAAGAAAACATGAATGCCATCCTCTATGCGGTGTGGGATCATATTTTGCCTCAGCTTTGGTGAGGATACATGAGCGTTCCATTAACAATTACATAGTTGGCATGGCCGTGGCGCTCCCTACAAGAAGCCCACGGCCACTTTACCCGCGCTTAGGACCCAATCGGGATTATCCGTTTCTGTCCACCGGCTCGCTTCTTGATTTCCAGGGAGAGGATGCCGCTTTTGAAGCACGCGGAAACCTGATCAGTATCCGCGTTTTCAGGCAGCTTAAAGGAGCGGCTGAAGGCCACGTTCCGGCGTTCCTGGACCAGGAAGGTCCCCTTCTTTTGGGCCTCTTCTTCCTTGGAAGGAACCTTGGGAGAGACATCCTGGGGGGGCGCTTCGTTTTTGGACTTGATGGTCAGGGTTCCACTGTTCAGATGGACTTCAACGGTCTTCTCGTCGTACCCGGGAAGTTCCACCTCAAGCATATAGGCGCCATCGGTATCCCGGACATCCACCGCAGGCAGGCGATTGTAGACCCGGGTGGCGGGGGACAGGGGGGAATCCCCAAAGAATGACTCCATATACCGGTTGAAGTCTTCCAGAGCATGTTCGATAGAAATGGGACGATACAGGGTTACCTCTTTCATGGTAATATCTCCTCTATAAAATAAAATTGGATTTGTTCGATGCGGGAAGCGCTCCTCCGGGTCCTTTTCCGGCTCCCGGATTTTGGTTTTCCCCATCAACACTTATATATAAGCAAAAACCGTGCCAAGTTTTACGAAACAGGTAGGATTTTTTTTATTTTTTTTAACCGGAGCTAATTCTATATATTATAAAGAAATAGGCATAGAAGAGGCTGCCATTGTCCTGGACCGCCATTTTTTACCAATCCTGCTATAAGCGGTGGCCATTATTTATATGTATCAATATAACCCATGCGTGTTATATTGAACTTTTCATGTGTCATATTGATACAATTATTATCATATCAATATACACAAGAGACACAAAGCCTGACGGGTTTTCTAACGCCATAGACCTGTGGAACATCGCCATCGGAGAAAAGCAGTCTACTCATCCGCCATACGCTCCAATTCTTCCATGGTCTTCACGACATACCGGCCCTGCTTAATTTGCTCTATTGATTCCTTGATGTGCCGTATCATTGCAGGATTGTAAACAGGATCTTGCTCTGCCCGTGTTTTTAGGTCATCATCTATCAGAATACTCAGCTCTATCATACTAGTTCCTCCATCTGGCGCTCAATATACCGAATGAACGGCGCCTTGTGTAGCATCCGGCATTACAGTTAGGAAGGAGGAATGAACTACACCCCCAAACAACCTCACTCCTCACTGCAAAACACCCCGTTCCCAAAGCGTTAAGGCTTCCGGCAATGGCAAACTATGATATTTTTACCGCTTTTTGGGCTAGTTCTTCAACCAGTCCCATTGTCTCAAGGCGTTCTTCCAGCATGGCGCGGAGAAAATCCCGGGGGACTTGCCTCAGTGTTTCTTCGTGTATCAGATGAAAGCCCGAAAAATCACCTATTTGGGGAATGTCTGTGGTGTCAATGTCTTCATCTTTGAGATTGATGAGTTCAATCAGTTCATCAATATCCGGCGATGCTTCTGATATGTTCATAATAAGCCTCCTGTTCTTTTCGTTCCGCTTTTCGGGCAGAGATAATCCTGATACGGTCTCCCTGCTCAGTAGTCACTAAAAATATAACAACAACTTTATTCACAATACCGATGACGGTATGCCGCTCTTCAGTTTCTGTTGAATGGGCTTCATCGTACTGTTCCATGGTAAAGGGATCGGCATATACCTCGCTCGCTTTTTCAAACGAGAGTTTATGCTTACTCTTATTTTCCTCATTTTTCCGCCGGTTCCAGATGAAACGCCCGTATATCACATCTTCGTAGGTGTACAGCCCCATACTCAGGTAAAGGCCGTCCGCAACAGTTCCCGGGTATAGGCTTCCCGGGGATTCCCCATGATTTCCCCCGCAGGACCTGCCTCCACCACCTTCCCCGCCTTCATGATGAGGATTTCATGGCAAAGACTCCGGACTATCCGCAGATCGTGGCTGATGAAAATATAGGAAAGCCCCCGCTTCGCTTGCAGCTCCCTGAGAAGCCGTAT
>JAITNP010000084.1 GCA_031290455.1 Treponema sp.
ATGGGTGTTGGGAAACACCGCCCGCACCGCGTCGGGGAAGCCGGTAAGCCCGTCCATACACGCGATCAGGATGTCTTCCACCCCACGGTTCCGTATCTCATTGAGCACGCCCGCCCTGAACTTGGCGCCCTCGTTTTCCGCTATCCACAGGCCCAGAACCTCCTTTTTCCCCTCAAAATTGACCCCAAGCGCCACATATACGCTCTTTTCACAGCTCTTGCCCTCCTGTTTACTCTTCACCCGAAGCGCGTCCAAGTACACAATGACGTGGATGTATCCAGTCGCCGTTGCTGCCATTCCCGAACCTCATCCATCACCCCATCGGTGACCCAGCTTATCAGGTCAGGCGACACATCCACGTTGTAGACCTGCTCAAGGTGCGGCGGGAACTGCGTTCCCGATGGATGTTCCGATTGGTCATCCCGAAGGCGTACATCGAGATGATTTGGTCATTGAACAGCGGCACTCGCTTCTGGTACTTCGGGATGACTTGTGGCTCGAAGGTACTGTTGCGGTCGCACGGCACCTAGAGCGTTACGCTCTGGTTTTCCGTCAGCACGGTTTTCTCGGTGTGGCCATTCCGGCTGTCCCCGCTGTTGTCTCCGGTGTTCGAGTTTTTGTCGTACCCCAGATGGACGGTCATCTCGGCTTCCAGGATTTTCTGGAGGAGACGACCGGTCAGTTGTTTTACCAGCCCACCCTGACCCAGCACTTCCTCCTGGGTCAGCCCGCGGAGGTTGAGCTGATCCAGCAGGGTGTCCCACTGGTCCGGCTCTCGTTTCTCGCGTTTTACGCGTGTCTTTGTCATCTTGGTTCCTTTGGTATCTCTACCGTCTTTCTATCATTTACACAAACTATTGTACACGCTCCAGGCATAATTTTTCCCAATGCCCAAAATTATGCTCCAGGTTATAGCCCCGATGCTTCAGCACATTGTTATGCTCATTTTCTATCTTCCACCGCGCGCGGCCCCATTCCACAAGCTCTTTCACGTTCTCCCGCGTAATCGTTTTATCCGTTATCCAGGCGTTCTTGTACGTCCGCTCCTGTTTCTCCTCGTTCCATAGCTCCATCGAAAGGTAATTGACCGTACAGGTATCCCCTTCGGCGCGTATCTCAACCCCGTTCACCCACGCATACCGGTACATGACTGTCCGGTCGCACCATCATCGCCGCCAGCATATCGTGATAATACGTCGTTACCGCTGTCCCGTCCTTCTTGCCTTCGTCTGCGTCAGACAGTGAGCGCAATGTATCGTTTCCGATGAAAAATACCATACCCCGTCCAGCGCTATCAGAACCCGCTTATCCGCTACCCGGTACTCCTCTATAATGCCCTCTTCATCGGCTACCGCCAGACTCCGCTCGAATACCGGCGCCAATCCCGCGGGGTCTAGCTCATCCACGATGTTCTTCATTTGTTCCGTACACGGTATCTCCGATACGCCAAACAGCGTTTCAAGGTTACTCCGCTTCTGTTTCCGCGCATTTCCTGCTGAAAGTTCAGCAATGATGGATGCTGAAAGTAAAATACCGCCAAGCCACTCTTGAGCGCGTCCATTATCCGGTATTTCTGGCCATTGCTGGCCTGCCGCTTGTCAGGCTGCTTGCCCGCCTCTTCCTCAAAACCGCTCAACAGTCCCTTTAAAATGCCTCGTCCCATCCCGCCAGTCTAGCTTATCTTTTTTGAATTTGGAATCGCTGATCCATACCACATGGTACTTGCAATCCCTTGCGCTATGGCATAGACTCTTTTTGTCCATCATGTCTCCTATCTTTTGAACTTTGAGCGGTTCACTGATAGGAGAGCATCCTTGATATTCCCGTAACGGTCAAACTTTGAGAGTCTCCCCGGCAAAGCCGGGGGTTTACCATTTTAAATAAAAAGGTTCAAATTTATTCAACAATTCAAACTGCTCGTCGGTATGCAAATCAATACCAGATATTTCTGCCGGTAAAATTTCAAAATCAAAATTTCGTATATCAACAATTGCTGGAAATGGTGAGTAAAAATGTTCGATTGGAACAAAAGGTACAAAAACATCTTTCTTTAACATGTTTTTTATTATACACATTCTACAATAAATTTTGCGAATGAGTTTTTTTGTTTTTTCTTTTTTTAAAAAGACATGATAGATTTTCTTTAAGAGAGTTTTCATACTAAACCTCCCCAATTGTCAAGGAGGTTAAAAATAAAAAAATTACATAGGGGGGGGTACATAGTATTATATATGAATATCATAAACCACCTCATACTTAACATGAAATAAATATACTAAATCCTAAAAAAAATGTCAAGAAAAAAATCAAATATTTTAAACTTTTTTGAAATATATCACCCCCTCGCCGTGGCTTTCCAATAAAGCTGATCAGGATAAACGCATAGGATTTTTCATCATGAAATAACTATAAAATTACAAATTTTTGAAGAATTTTAACTACCAAGGACACAAAGGGCTCTTCCGGCTCTCTTGTGAAATAATGGAAAAAGGGGTAAAATAGACAGATGGATACCAAAGTAGGTATCAATAAAGGGGCGGCTGGCTGAAGCTGGTTTGGTAGGGAAGGGGAGACTAGACTACAGCTCGCATCCGTTGGGCGCGTGGACTCCAACGCTGGTAACGCCGGAGACACTCCACCGTCTGGAGAAATTTAATTGTAAAGAATTTGCGACTCACAAGTTATTAACATCCTGGGGCAATAGGGTACCACGCCAGCGCTGCGTATCCGACAAAAGAATTGGGGATTTCTCCATCCTCGTTTCCTGCATCGACGCTGGTCCCATAGGCCAAAAGTGTTGCATTACCCGCGCCCCGGGATTGGGCAAAACCCATGGCCCCTAGCACCGCACCGGCGGAACAGGAGGACTTGTCCTGCCGGGCCTTTGCCAAGACCTTGGCGGGATTCCCTTCCTTCACCACCTGAATGAAGGTGCGGTCATTCACCGCTCTAACCCAGTCCAGGGCTTGTTTGCCGCTGCCCATGGGGGAAAAGTTGTAATTGTCACCGTAATGGGTCAGGTCCGTGGACCCCAACACGCCAAGGTTCCTGCCCAGGGTTTCCCCGATCCGGGCTATCCGTTTCCCCGCCTCAAAGGAGGCGGTTTCTGCGGGAAGCCGGAGCCAGAGCAGCCGGGCATGGGGGATAAAATAACGCACCATGGGCAGTAGGACTTCAATGGTATTATCCTGATACCGGTCAACCGCGATTCCCTGGGGGAATACGTCGTCTTCCAGCTCTTTTTGCAGGATATCCCTGAATTCGCCATCAATCTCCACATCCCCCAGGGGGGTCGAAACCCGCGCTTCTTCGGCAAAGAGGGGAGGCATACCCGCAGGAAGATGCCCTCCGATGAGGACGACCGTATCCGACCGGGGGTCCAGCACCGATACGGCAGCGGCGGCTATGCTGCCTGAATAAAACCACCCCGCATGGGGCGCCACTGCGGCAAGGGCAGCCTGGGGGGGCGGATTTTTTGGAACCGTGTCCAAAAAACGGGCGATTTTTTCCGCGCTTTGGGGATACCAGCCAACGGGAAGGCATCGTTTTCTGGCAATCATGGTGATACCCTTGTGACCTTCATCGGTCCTGCTTTTTCTCGAAATGGGAAAACTCCATGGTGAAAGTGGCCCGGCCCTGGCTTACCGAACGGAGGGCGGTCATGAAGCCGAACATCTTGGCCATGGGCGCTAAGGCTTTGACCTGATCGAGCGGTACCTTGGAATCCATGCTCAAAACCTGCCCTCCCCGCTGGGTTACCAGGCTGATAGCATCCCCGACGAATTCTTTGGGGGAAATCAGATCCACTGCCATAATGGGTTCCAGGAGTATGGGGCCGGCGGCGCAGCAGGCTTCGTCAAAGCCCATGCTGGCGCAGGCTTCAAAGGCAAACTCAGTACCGGTAAGTTCCGAATAGCCGATATCCGTTACGGTTACGCCCACATCAATGCAGGGGTACCCCAGGACAATGCCTGAGGCAAAAGACGCGGTGATGCCCCGCTCCACCGCGTCAAGGATAGCTTGGGGAGGACCCTTAATGGTACAGGTATACTTGTTCCCCTGCCCTCTGTCCAGAGGCGCCACCCGCATGACGAGGTCAGCGGCGTTTTCCTTACCCGCGATGACCCGGGAGAAATGCTCCCGCCGTTCCACCGCAGTACTCACCGATTCCCGGTAGGTAACCTGGGGGGTTCCCACCTTGGCGCTCACGTTGTATTCCTTGAGTATCCGGGTTACAAGCACATCCAGGTGCAACTCCCCCATGCCGGAAATGATAAGCTGGCCGGTCTCCTCGTTATCCCTGGTGGTGAAGGTCGGGTCTTCTCTTGAGAGCAGAGCAAGAATGTCCTTGAGTTTTTCCTGCTCCGACAGGGTTTTGGGTTCAATGGAAACCGATATGACCGGCTCAGGGAACTGCATCTTTTCCAGGACCACCGGCCACCCCTCGCTGCCAATGGTATCCCCGGTCTGAGCCAGCTTCAGCCCAATGATCACCCCGATGTCCCCGGCGGACAGACTCTCCAGCGGCTCGGACTTATTGGAATGCATCCTGAGAATACGGTTGGCCCGCTCCCGCTTCTTTTTTCTCACGTTGAATAGAGCGGTCCCGGGTTTGATGGACCCGGAATACATCCGCACATAACAGAGGCTCCCCGCCTCCCGGTCATTCTGAATCTTGAAGACAAGCCCCAGCGGGGTCCCGGTGGGATCACAGGGAACCGCAACTTCCTCATCCTTTTTCAGATGATGCCCTTGAGCAGGGGTGGTTTCATCCGGCGCGGGCAAGTAATCCACCACCCCGTCAATCAGGGGCTGAACCCCTATGTTTCGCCGCGAGGCCCCCGCGAAGATCGGAAGAAGAGACCGGTTCAACACCGCCTTCCGCAGTTCCTGCCGGAGGAATTCCGGCGCTAACTCCTCCCCGGCAAGGTACCGCTCCGTAACCGCATCGGAAATACCGGAAAGGATATCGATCAGTTTTTCCCGCCATTCCCGGGCTATTGACTTCCGCTCCGGGGCAATGGGGGCGTAAAACAACTGCTCCCCCTCGGTGGCGGCATCCCATCGGATCTCCCGCATCTCAACGAGGTCAATCACCCCTTCAAAGGCGCTTTCCTTGCCCAGGGGAAGCTGGATGGCCACGGTCGTGACCCCGAGTTTTGTCCTGATATCCTCCAGGACCTGAAAGAAATCGGCCCCCACCCGGTCCATCTTGTTCACATATCCGATGCAGGGCACCTTGTACCGTTCCGCCTGACGCCACACCGTCTCGGTCTGAGGCTCTACCCCCCGAACCGCATCAAAAATCGCCACTGCCCCGTCCAGGACCCGGAGGGACCGCTCCACCTCGGCGGTAAAATCCACATGCCCCGGGGTATCAATGATATTGATCTGAAAGTCCCGCCAGTAGATCGTGGTGGCCGCGCTCTGGATGGTGATGCCCCGTTCCTGCTCCTGTTCCATCCAATCCATGATGGCTTCTCCGTCATCAACCTCCCCCATTTTATGGCTTTTTCCCGTATAATAGAGAATCCGTTCGGTGGTGGTGGTTTTTCCAGCGTCGATATGGGCCATGATGCCAATATTGCGCTTCGATTTAAGGGTAGTGTTCAGCATAGGAAACTCCTGGTACTATTGTACCCTAAAGGGGAAGGGAAAGCAATAATGAATTCCTCCGAGCAGGATAAACCCATAGCAAGGGCCGCTTCCTGATGGCGCTTTAATGCGCTCGTCCTGCTTTGTTTGCCCCCAGGGCCGGCGCATTAAAATTAAGTGGCAAAGAAGTTTGCCTTGGCATTGCAGAGCAGGGATTCCAGAAGGATATGATGCAGTGAGTTTTCAATACCCCAGTGAGACCGTGCGGCGTATGCGTACCGCGTGGGGTCGGCGGGCAGGGATGCTCTATAATACCGCTTTTCGGT
>JAITNP010000156.1 GCA_031290455.1 Treponema sp.
ATTTACAATTTTCACATGCAAAGGCTGATACCCTTTTCGATACACAGGTTCCGGCAGATAAGGATGCGATTAGTCGGTTGCAAAAGGCTTTGGATACATTGAAAGATAAAGGTGATGCATTGGGAACTCAGGTACCGGAAGACATCAGACGGGATATTCTTTGCCTTATGGATAAAATTAAACGGAAGAGGATTCCTCCGTCTCTTAGGAACCTGTTTGATATTTGTTATTTAACAGAAGTGGTTCTTTTAAAGAGGCTTCTTGCAATCTATGACATACCGGTAGATAGCGGTATGTTTGAGATTCATCTTTTTGGCGGCGGCAGCGCGTTATTACAGGCCAAAGATGATGCCTGGGCTCGTGTATTGGGCAGAGCCGCGAAGATAGTCAATAATAGCCATAAACAGGGAAGCAGCCAGTTGGACGAAGAAGGCAGCAACAAACTCGCCCAAGGGTTGCTGTTTGACATTAAGGATGACCTCACGAAAGCAGCTAAAGACGCATTGGAGAAAGGACAGAATGATTACAAGAAGGGGAACAATGAGGTGCAATTTATAAAGCCCACAGATGATGAATTGGAGCGGGGATATATACGTTTCCTAAAAAACGCGCAAGCCCTAAAGCAGTGGTATGTGATGGATAAATTGGGCAACCGTGTAGAAGAGCGCGACCTCTTCAATGTCAAGAAGGCAGGCCCGGATTTTGATGGTGAAATAAAGGATAGAAGTCTCTGGACGCTTTTTCGTAATAAGGCAATTAATTTCGCAACTAAAGGCTCAATTACTGAAAAAGAGCTGATTATTGCGCTATTTTCCTACAAGATGGCCTACCTTAGTGCCGTCGATTTTTACAGCAAGGGATAAAGCATGAAAGTACATACCATCATAGCAAGTATACTGCTGATTCTTGGTTGCGTAGGCATTTTGCATGCCCAGGACGATGAAGGTGGTGAACGTTTTGATATAAAAGTATTATTATTACTTATTATGGCGATTATTATCATTATACTTATACTTATACTTATTGTTCTTGTCATTATGCTATGGGAACATAAAAAGGAAAAAATTCCTGTGATAAAATCTGATTCTTCGAGAAAAAATTCATCGGAAACGACCGATAAAAATGAACAAACGCCAACCACTCCGTTGCGTCCAACGCCCCCCGCACCAATACAGCCGCCGCCGCGTCTGGCAAGTACTTATCCAACTCAAGCAAGCCCTGCGCGCCGTCCTGATGATGATATCTCGACTCTTTTTCACTCAAAAGAACAGCGGGATAAACGCAGCAGGGTTACAGATTTGTATGTAGATTTGAATGCAGAAATTGCGACACGTATAATACAGGGAGAAAAAATATTTCCCGTTTTTAAAGAGGATGGAAATTTTATGGGTGCTCCTTATATTTTAATTCAGGGAAAGGACCTCTATCCAAATTTCTATCGCTTCAATGAAGGGCGGTCGATTCCAAAGGATAAAGAAACTATGCTTCAACAAATATATGATATAGAAGGCAGTCTGCCTGGTCTTGTGGATAAATGTATCCCTGCACAGGTTAGACCACAGGCAAATCAGTATACCATTCTAAAAAAAGGTAGTATGATAATTAAAACACCAGTTCAAATGTAAATGAAATGCTATCAACATTTTATGAATAGGGTAATGAAAGGAGAAAATTATATGAAACATTTTGCTTGTGTCATTTTGGGTTTACCTCTTCTAATGATTAGTTGTACAGATGATGTTGGAGAAAAAAATTCTCTTATAGCCGAATTACCTAATACTACAGAGTATGGAATATCGGTTGATATAGGTATAGTTTATAAACGTGCGATGGAAGATGCCATTATTTATAATTATGACAAAAGGTGGTGTCTTTTTAGTGGCAACTCTTATTGGATATTTATGCGTACTTTTCATCTTCTCTTTGCGCCCTCTGGGGGTCCTCTTTTTATGAATTCTTAAGAAAATCTCATAAAATCCATTGACCATGAATCATATCAATTACTATCTTTGTTATATAACAAATAAGCAGAAGGGATGTTATGGAGCAAAAAAAACTGGTCATAGGCGTCATTGGCGCCGATGTCCACGCGGTGGGGAACAAGATCCTCTACCATGCCTTTACCGCTGCGGGGTTTGAAGTTACCAACCTGGGGGTCATGGTTTCTCAGGAGGAGTATATTGAAGCTGCTATCGAAACCGCGGCAGATGCGATCCTGGTGTCTTCTCTGTATGGTCATGGGGAATTGGACTGTCGGGGCTTCCGGGACAAATGTGATGAGGCGGGCCTCAAGGGTATCCTTCTCTATGTGGGGGGCAATATCGTGGTGGGAAAGCAGGACTTTGCGGATGTGGAAAAGCGCTTCAAGGACATGGGCTTTGACCGGGTCTTTGGCCCCGGTACTCCCCCGGAAGCGGCCATAACAGCCTTGCGCGAAGACCTTCATGGTCAGCAGGATGATACCCAGACGGGACACTAATTATGGAAGCTGTTTTGCTGATTGACTTCGGCAGTACCAACACCAAGGTAAGCGCGGTGGACATCGAAGGAGAACGGCTCTTAGGTACTGCCGCCGCCTTTACCACGGTGGAGACCGATATTGGCGAGGGGCTTGCGGAGGCATTGGAAACACTACAGCGGGAGACTGGCCCCCTCACCTTTGTCAAGCGCTTTGCCTGTAGCAGCGCTGCCGGGGGGCTGCGGATGGTTACCAGCGGCCTTGTCCCGGCGCTCACCGCTGAGGCGGCCCGGCTCGCGTCCCTCGGAGCGGGGGCTAAGGTGGTACGGGTCTACTCCTACGAATTAACCGAAGAAGACCTTGCCGAAATCGGCATCATCAATCCTGATATTTTTCTATTAACTGGGGGGGTGGATGGGGGAAACCGGGACTGTATCCTCCGCAACGCCAGGATGCTTGCATCCTGCCCAGTCGCCTTTCCTGTGATCATCGCGGGTAACCGGGGGACTGCGGCGGAATGTGTGGAAATCCTTAAAAACCGGGAGGTGATTCGCTGCCCCAATGTGATGCCCGTGTTCAACAAGCTCAACATCGAACCGGTCCAGGAGGAGATCCGCCGGCTGTTTCTCAAGCGGATCATCCACGCCAAGGGGCTTTCCCGGGAGCAGGGGCTGATTTCCGGTATCCTCATGCCCACCCCCTCGGCGGTCAAGCGGGCCATGGAACTCCTTGCCCGGGGCACGAAAAAACAGCCCGGGATCGGGGAACTGGTGGCGGTCGACCTCGGTGGGGCTACCACCGATGTCTACTCCGTGGCTACGGGGCTGTCCACCGCAGGGGATGTGATCCTCAAGGGGCTTCCGGAGCCGGTTTCCAAGCGTACCGTGGAAGGGGACATCGGTATGCGGTATGGTGCCGCCGGAGTACTGGAGGCTGCTGGAACGCAACGGCTGGGGGAACTGTCGGGGCTTACCGCCTCCTATGTCGAGACCCGGGTTGCCTACTTGGGAACCCACCCGGAGGCCCTGCCCATGACGCCTGAAGAAGATGCCCTGGACTTCGCCCTGGCAGCGGCAGCGGTGGAGACCGCTGTAACCCGCCACACCGGGACCATTGAAGCGGTATATACGCCCATGGGACAGGCCTTTGTGCAAAGCGGCAAGGACCTCACCGGGGTTTCCCGGCTTATCCTCACCGGTGGGGTGGTGATTCACAACCCCTGGGCCAAGGAGATCGCCTCCCACGCGCTATATAATAAGGCGACCCCTGCTTCTCTGCGCCCCAAGGCTGCGGAGCTATACATTGATACCTCCTATATCCTTGCGGCCATGGGGCTGTTGGCAGAAGCCTATCCTGATTATGCAATTTCAATTATGAAAAAGGAAATTCACGTATATGGAACTTGAAAATAAACGTATCAGTAACGATGATTTTTATAAAATCCGTAAGGAAGTGATCCAGCAGTGGCCCACTGGTAAGGATGTGGACCTGGAGGAGGGCTTTGCCTACCATAAAAGCCTCCCGGAACACAAGATATTTTCCAAGAAGCTCCTTAAGGCCAAGGAAGCGGGGACCACCTTGATCCAGCCCCGGGCCGGAGTGGCTCTCATCGCCGAGCACATCAAGCTCCTCACCTACCTGCAGGATAAGGGTGGGGCAGACCTGCTCCCCACCACCATCGACAGCTACACCCGGCAGAATCGGTTCCAGAAGGCGGAGGAGGGGATAACCGAATCCATCAAGCTGAATAAGTCCATGCTGAATGGCTTCCCCGCAGTGAACCACGGGGTATCGGGATGCCGACAGATCATCGACGCCCTGGAAACCCCGGTACAGGTGCGGCACGGCACCCCTGACGCCCGGCTCCTTACAGAAATCACCTACGCCGGCGGGTTCACGAGCTACGAAGGCGGGGGCATTTCCTACAATATCCCCTACGCGAAAAACGCTGACCTGGAAAAGACCATCCGGGACTGGCAGTACACCGACCGGCTCACGGGAATCTACGAAGAAGCGGGAACCCCCATCAACCGGGAGCCTTTTGGTCCACTTACCGGGACCCTGGTACCCCCCTGCATCTCCCATGCAGTGGCCATTATCGAAAGCCTTCTCGCTGCCGAACAGGGGGTGAGAAACATTACCGTTGGTTACGGTCAGTGCGGGAACATCTTGCAGGATGTGGCCGCCATCCAGACCCTGCAAAGCCTCACCGACGAATACCTCCGGGCACGGGGGCACGGGGATGTGGTGGTAACCACGGTACTACACCAGTGGATGGGAGGCTTCCCCCAGGATGAGGCCAAGGCCTTTGCGGTGATTTCCTGGGGCAGCACCGTAGCCGCCCTGGCCCACGCCACCAAGGTCATCGTCAAGACTCCCCACGAGGCCCTGGGAATACCCACTATGGAGGCCAACGCCCAGGGACTGCGGTGTACCAAGCAGATCATCACCATGCTGGGGGAACAGATGGTGGATACCAATTCCCTCATGGACGAAAAGGTGATCATTTCCGCGGAGACCCGGTGCATCGTGGACAAGGTCTTTGAACTGGGGAATGGGGATATTGCCAAGGGGTCGGTTCGGGCTTTCCAGGCAGGGGTGCTGGATGTGCCCTTTGCCCCGAGCCGTTCCAACGCCGGGAAGGTGCTTCCCGCCCGGGACAATGAGGGGGCCATCCGCTTCTTTGATCCCGGCGCCCTACCCCTCACCTCAGAACTCCTGGAATTCCACACGCAGAAGATAGCGGCCCGGGCCAAGTATGAAAAGCGGGAACCATCCTTTCAGATGGTTATTGATGATGTATACGCCATCAGCAAGGGAAGGCTGGTGGGGAGACCTACTTAAGGGAATAGTCAAATACCCCGGCCAAGCCGGGCGAAGCCCTCCGGATTATTCAGGCTTCATGTTTTTTCGGATGGCGTGCAAATTTTTCTCGATATGCTTTTCCATCAGCCGCTCGCATTCGGCCTTATCCTTGCGTTTCAAGGCGTCTATTATTTTTCTATGGTAAATGGGACCGTTCTTCTTTCCTACGATTCGGTGAATCAGATCCCACATGGCGGTATTGAGAATCTCGCTGATAAGCTCGTGCACTTTGATGATCATGGAATTCTGGGTCACCTGAGCCAGACGGCAATGAAAGGCAAGGTCTGCTTTGGTATAATCGTCCAAATCCGAAGAATCCTTCACCATGGTCGCATAGGTTTCTTCCAGAAAACTGATATCCCCAGGGGTGATCTTTTCCACCGCCAAGCCTATGGTTCCCTTCTCGATAATTTTCCGGTATTCCATGACCGTAATCAAATCCTGATTTTTTTGAATCTGAATCAAAGGGTGAAGGGTATCGACATTCTGAATGGATGAAAAATTCCTGACAAAGGTGCCGCCCCCCTGTTTTGTTTCAACAAGCCCCAGAATTTCCAGCTGCTGAAGGGCCGCCCGTATGGTTACCCGGCTCACCCCGAACATGGCGCAAAATTCATGTTCCGAAGGGAGTTTTTCTCCCTCCTGCCATACTCCCTTCATCAGCTGCTCTTTTAGTTTTGTATAAACCTGGGCTCGAAGGGATTCGGCTTTGATCTTTATGATGCCGTCCATATAATTCCTTTTTTATCAATTTAAATGACCTTATACGAGAACCATGATAATTTCAATAGTACGCATTCCCAAAGGTTAAATCTGACCATGGGAACTACGATACCACCAGGACGGAAAGGAAACACTCTCAAACGGCAAGGTCAGGAAAACCTATGAAAAACACCTAAAGACCCCCTACCAGCGTGTGCTCGAACACCCAGGCGTAAAGACAAGGCAAGACAGACCAAGTCATGCCTTGATATTGTCGAACTTCAGGAGGCGCTGGACACGGCCTTGGCTAACCTTGATAGTCAGGAAAAACCGCCCGATTCAGACAGAATAGGGGGGACACTAATGCTTAGATTTTTACGTGAGACCTTACCGAGTAAGATGGAAAAAAAAGATTTGACAACAGATATGTTTTATAATATCATAACATGACTAAGTTGAAGTGGATTTAAAGTATGAAATTTGGAATTTGCACCAATATGCACGGAACCAAAGAGGATCCTATTGGTCTTTGGCTGATTGAAAACGCTGTAAGGGACGGATTTGATTATGTCGAACTGCCGGAAGCGCAACTCATGGATCTCGATCAAAATGAATTTGATCGGCTCTGTGAGAAGCTTTCAACCCTCGGCATGCAGTGTCTTCGCAACAATAATTTCTTTCCCCTCCGGACGCGGCTTACCGGCCCTGATGTCAATGAAACTGAGATTAAAGACTATATTGAACGGGCTTTGGCGCGTTCTCAGGCTTTGGGGGTAAAAAAAGTAGTTTTCGGCAGTGGCCCGGCAAGAAACGTGCCCCAGGGATTTTCTTTGGACGAAGGCCGCCGGCAAATTGTGCGGCTTTTGAGAGACTTTGCTTCAATTGCTGAAAAATCAGAAATAACTATTGTCATAGAGCCGCTTAACCGGACAGAGTCCAATATTATCAACAGTTTTGAAGAAGGCTGCGGCATTTCTTCCGAAGTTTCCCGGGAAAATGTAAAGGTTCTTGTTGATTATTACCATTTACTCAAAGAAAACGAACCGCTTGAACATATTTATCAAAAGGGCAGGCCGTTCCTTTCACATGCCCATCTTGCCGGCGATGGCAGCGCCAGACAGTATCCTACAGCCGCAAACAAAGACGGGTATATACAGTTTTTTAAAGCGCTAAAAGCTGCCGCTTATGATGACACGATAAGCCTTGAAGCCTACGATGACGATCCGCCGCTGCATATGAAGGCCACTCTGGAGATGATACATAAGCTTTGGGAAAAAAGCTAATCTTCTATCGCGGGTTTACGCGCCGGTTCCTTTAAATATGGGATTAACCCCGATATTTTTACCGTTTTCATCGTAGCAATAAAAGCCTTTTCCGTTCTTTTTACCGAGGAAACTGGCTATTTGTTTGAAAAGAGCGCTTTTTACTTCATAATTTTCAAATACGGCTTCAATAACAATGGAACAATCCGCAGCAGCCTGCAAGTGCGCCGCCTCAATCCGGTTCATCATGGAATTTTTTTCATCCAGGCTGATTTTACCCTTTTCCGCGCTTCGCGCCAACCGGCTTTCAATACCGCTAATAGCCTGCTCCGGCGCCCCGGCAACCGTATCGTACCGGTATACCTGGTAACCGCCCTGCAAGGCAGTCTGGGATATGCCGGAACCCATAGTTCCCGCGCCAACGACAAATATTTTTTCAGCACCCATATAATTTCTCCTTATCGCTGATTCATACCAGATAACCATAATAAAACAATAATGAAAGAAAGTTCAAGATCACATACAAATTTAAAAAAGATAATAACTCATAGTAAAACTACAGAGATCTTGAGATTCGCAAATTCTCAAAAATACCCTATATATAGCGTATCAATTTGCATTCAATACGCTATATATAGGGTAAAACCTTAAAAAATATGAGAATTGACGATTCTCAAGTACAGATATGTTAATAATATATACAAGTTCCAAAAATAAGACCGGAGTATCTTATGAGTTGAAATATAATATTTTTTGTTGACAGACATTAGTTGTATGATATAATACTTTAACCTGCTTTTCTAAGCAGGAATTGATTAATTCCAATGGATAAGGAGTATGGGATGAAAAAGACAAAAGTTTTTGTATTGGCAATTGCGTTGTCACTGGTTTTTTCTTCTCTTGTTTTTGCGGGAGGCGGCGCCCAGGCTGGCGGCAGTGCCGGAACAATTAAGATGGGGATGATATTCCCCTTCTCAGGGGCCAACGCGGATCAGGGCGTGTTTAACCGGTACGGCGCGGAATTGGCGGTTGAAAAGATCAACGCCGCCGGGGGCATCAAGGCCCTGAATGGCAGGAAGCTGGAAGTTATTTTTTATGACAATCAGTCGTCTGCGGATACTTCCCGCGCGGTAGCCGAGCGGCTTCTCGCGGAACATCCCGACATTGTGGCGGCTCACGGCGCGGCGTCGAGCGCCTATGTTCTCCCGATGCTCGCCACGTTTGAAAAGGCCCGCGTCCCCTTCCTCACCGCGCAGACATCCCAGACCATCACGAGTCAGGGCTATCAGTATGTGTTTGCCTTCGCCTCCCAGGCCCCTCAGTTTGCCGCTACCCAGATAGCCATGCTTAATTGGCTGAACGACACCTATAAAATCGGTATCACCAAGGTAGGGCTTGTCTATGAAGATTCCGAATGGGGACTAACCCAGTCGCAGTCGTTCCGGGACGCGGTAAAGAGTTCCGGGAATCTGACCCTCGCCTATGACAAATCATATCAGGCCAGCTCTTCGGATCTTTCTTCCCTCATCGTGGGGCTTATGGACGCCGGCTGTGAAGTGGTTTGTCCCATCAGTTATACCCAGGATTCCAAGGTGATTTTCAATACGATGCTGTCCTACCGGTATTCTCCCCTTATTATCGGTGGCGGCGCGGGCATCCTCTATCCCGTGTTTGGCCGGGACCTCGGCCCCCTGGTAGACGGCGTTCTTTCGGTGGCTTCCCACAACTACGACGCGAAGTCCATCAGGCAGAATACCCAGTTTGCCAATGTTGGCGAGGAGTATGAGGCAAAGTTCAAGGAATTTATGCCGGAACAGGCCGTGTCGGCCTTTAACGCGGTGTATATCGTCGCCCAGGCGCTGGAAAAAACCGCTTCCACGGATTCCGTAAAAATCCGGGATGCCATCAGCGCGATGAGCATCACCTCCCTTACCCCCGGCGGCGCCCTGAGTTTCAACAAAGCCGGCTGGAACCAGAACGGCGTCGCCGTTATGATCCAATGGCAGAAAGACAAGGACGGAAATTTCCGGCCCCATTCGGTTTTCCCGCCTTCGGAAGCCACGATAGAATTCCAGTTGACGGAGTTGCTCAAGACGCGGATCGAGTAGTTTTTTCGTAACCTCATGGGGTGGCCAACGGAAGGAGGCTGGCGGGGGATCGGTACGCAGACGGGTGAGGATTGGACGGTGAAACCCATGAACAGTTACGTTTTTTCTTCTTTAATCGGGCTGTCCTGAAACTTCGGGTTTGGGAGAGCCGATTTTTGTTCTCCAGTGGAGTGTTTGCCGGAGGATTTTTATTGTTACTTGAAAATACAGGAGCGGGTGCATGAATACGTGGGTAGTCGGGCAGGCCATTATTAACGGATTTCTGGCGGGCGGTGTGTATTCCCTTGTCGGCGTGGGGATGACCGTTATCTTCGGCGTTATGAAGATGGTTAATTTTGCCGCCGGTTCCTACCTTGTCTGGGGTATGTATTTTACCTATTTTTGGCAGTATGTACTTGGGGGGAGAGCCTCCCCCTATCTGCTCATTCCTCTGGTAGTTTTGTCAATGATTGTATTCGGATACATCAGTTTCAAACTGACCATACGGCGTGTTCTCAACACGAGCGATACTTCCTACATATTGATAACCGTTGGATTGATGTTTTTCCTGCAGAATCTGGCGGAGACTTTTCTGGGAACCCGGCCCCTTACGGTTTACGTTCCAGATGCCTATAAAAACGGCTCAATTACCCTGGGAAATCTGCTGACAACTATTATTCCGGCATTGGAGCATAACACGGCCCTGGCGACAAGTCCCCTGGGTTCGTTGAATTTCGGGTATCCCCGGCTTATTGCCTTCGGCGTTATGCTTTTACTGGTGTTGGGAGTTAATGTGCTGCTTACCAGGACTCTGCTGGGCCGGGCCATGCGGGCAACGGCAGAAAACGCCGAGGTCGCCAAAATGCTGGGCGTTGACGCGGAACGCACCTATACTATTGCCTTTATCCTGGGAGTTACCCTGGCGGCCCTGGCAGGTCTTCTCGTTACCCCCCTGTATTATGTCAGTATTTCCGCAGCCGTTGCCTTCAGAACCGCCCCGATGATGGTCATCGTTCTGGGAGGCATGGGAAGCATCAAGGGTTCCTTCTTTGGCGGTATATTGGTCGGCATTGTGGAAGCTCTGGTAACAACCCTGGTTGATACCCAATTAAGCGTCGCCAGTATATCGATTCTGTTTTTGATTGTTGTATACCTGCGGCCCCAGGGTCTCTTCGGCAAAAGAATGAGGACCGCATGAAAGAGCCGCAGCTTAATAAATACATTTCCAAACAGTATGGAATTATCTGGTTTTTTTTAGCCCTGTTAGTAATATTTCCGCCTATCAACTTCGGCGTGGAAGGGCTGATACGATCCGTGGGAGGCATGTACCGGGGTAATTATATTATTACCATTATTATCCAATGTCTGGCCTTTGCGGTTTTCGGAATATGCTGGAATATTCTGGGCGGCTACGGCGCGCAGATTTCCTGGTGCAGCGCCGCCTTCGTGGCCATCGGGGCATATTCGAATTTTATCTTTCAGTACTTTTTCCAGGTGTCTCCTTTTTTAACCCTGCCTTTGGGGGTTTTACTCTCCTTCCTTTTTTCAACCGCCATAGGCTACGGTACCTTCCGCCTTCGCGGGCCCTATTTCTCAATAGCCACCATAGCCTTTGCGGAAACCCTGCGTTCGGCGATTCAGTATTTCGCGCGTTTTACCAAGGGTTCGGCAGGGATCGCCCTCAACTTTAAAAAGGACAGTTTGTGGGTTTTAACCTTCAGGAATGACACTCCTTTCTATTACATAATTTTTGTTCTCATGCTCCTGGCTCTTTTCTTTTCCTTTATGTTTACGAAATCAAAAACCGGTTATTACCTTTCCTGTATCAAAGGCGATGAAGACGCTTCACAGTCATTGGGGATTGAAACATTCAAGGTTAAGCTCCGCGCTTTCCAGATAAGCGCCATGATGATGTCCGTTGCCGGCGCCTTTTACGGTTCTTTCCTTACCTACATTTCACCGTTTAGCACCGCCAGTTTTGACCTGTCTATACAGATAGGGGTTGTTGCCATTGTCGGCGGGGTCAGTACCTTGTGGGGCCCGGTTTTAGGCGCCTTTATCGTGGTTCCCCTGATTGAAATTACCGGAAAAATATTGGGACAGCGGGGAAGCAGCACGATCTTCTATGGCTTTCTTCTTATATTGATAGTTATATTTTGTCCGAAGGGGCTTATTCACTTATTCTCCGTTTGGGGCAAAAAGTTCTTTAAATCAAAGCCCCATGATGATACCGGCCAGGGCAATGGCATCAGGGATGGCATTGCCAATCTTGCCAGCAAACCGCAAAAGGTATAACGGAGGATAATCGCATGGGCGTAATTTTAGAAGTTAAAGATATTTCAATTTCATTTGCCGGAATCAAAGCGGTGCAGCATTTAAGTTTTTCCATTGAGCAGGGAGAGATTTTGGGCCTCATCGGCCCCAATGGATCGGGTAAGTCAACTACGGTTAACATGATAGCAGGCAATTATATACAGGACGAAGGGGAAGTCGTTTTTGACGGGCAGCCGGTAAGTAAAAAATTGTCTATCGCGAAACGTTCCCATCTGGGAATGGGAAGGACTTTCCAAACCCCCCGGCCCTTCGGCAATCTGAGCGTCTATGACAATGTATTTGCCATTTTTTTACAAAAATACCATTTTAAGGAAGCGGACCTTAAAGCCCGGGAAATACTGGAGCTTTCCCGGTTAGCCCCGTTAAGTGATCTTGCCGCCAGCCAGCTTTCCATCGAAAAAAGAAAGTGGCTTGATCTGGCGCGGGTTCTGGCAACGGAGCCAAAGTTTGTCATGATGGATGAAGTAATGGCGGGCTTGAATCCTAATGAGATGCTATCAAGCCTTGATTTTGTCCAGGAGATTAACAAACGGGGTATAACCATCCTTTTTATTGAGCATGTCATGCAGGCGGTAGTTTCGGTGTGTACCCGTGCAATTGTATTAAATGAAGGCCGTTTTTTATATGAAGGCACGCCGCGGGAAGTTTTAGAGAATCCCTCTGTCATTGAAGCCTACATCGGGAGAAAGAAAGATGCTAAAAATTGAGAATATCAACGCCGGATACGGGGACATGCACGTCCTCTTTGATATTAACCTGAATGTAGAAGAAGGCGAGGTGGTCTCCCTGGTTGGTTCCAACGGAGCCGGCAAGACGACGCTTTTGCGCATCATTTCCGGTTTCTTGCCGGTCAGCCATGGGACTATCACGTATTTTAATCAGGATCTGCTTAAAGTTAAGGCCCAGCGCCGGGCGGATCTGGGTATCTCCCATATTCCCCAGGGGAGGGGGATTCTGGGAACCCTTACGGTAAAAGAAAATCTTATCATGGGCGCATATCCAAAAGAAGCGCGAAAAAACGTACAAGTAGAGATTGAAAACGCCTATAATAAATTCCCCAAACTTCGGGAGCGGCAGAATCAGATGGCCGGTTCGTTAAGCGGAGGTGAACAGCAGATGCTTGCTATTGCCCGTGCGTTGATGATACATCCTAAGCTGCTTATGCTTGATGAGCCCTCCCTTGGGCTTGCTCCGATTGTAGTTGAGGACATGTTTGAAATTATTTCAAATGTCTCAAAACAAGAGGGGGTCAGTATTCTGATTGTTGAACAAAACCTGATGCAGGCTCTTTCGGTAGCGGACAGAGCTTATGTTTTGGAAACAGGGCACCTTGTGATGCAGGGGTCCGCTAGGGAATTAATGGAGAATAAAGATATTCAGAAAGCATATTTAGGGCTTTAAAATATACTATGATGGATAGTCGTAATTATTGGGACAGACGCATACTGGACAATATGACGGATGCCGTACATTCGGGTGTTAGTATTTTTACGTTCCAAAATATGCCGCAAAGCCTGTATGTATACTCCCGGTGAAAATGATATATGAAATGAAACGAAGCGGCGCTAAAACCGGCCTTATTACCATGTGCATCGGAGGTGGGCAGGGCATTTCAGCTTTGTTCAGAAACCTCCAGTAGTCTAACGGGGCAATTTTACTTGACAATAGCTACCTGTTATTATAATATGACTAACAAGTTGATAAGGAGATGGTATGTTATCACCTGATCAGAAAAAAAAGCTTCAGCGGATTGCCTTGCAACTGCGCTACGATTTGGTTGAAATGATTGGAGTCGGGGCGGCGGGACATTTAGGCGGTTCAAGTTCCTTAGCGGAAACTATGGCGGCGTTGTATTTCCATAAAATGAATTTTGACGCCGGTAAGCTTAAAGACCCCCAGCGGGATCGTCTGGTCCTTTCAAAAGGGCACGCGGCGCTTATCCAGTACGCGGCGCTCTGTGAAAAGGGCTGCTTCCCCCGGGATGAGCTCAAGCGGGTAAAGACCCTCAACGGTCTCCTGCAGGGACATCCAGATCTGTCCATACCCGGCATAGAGGCGGTTACCGGCTCCTTAGGACAGGGCCTGTCCATTTCTCTGGGAATGGCCCTGGCTTTAAGGCTTGATAAAAACCCCGCCCGGGTATATGCGATCATGGGGGACGGCGAGCAGTCCGAAGGTCAGCTCTGGGAAGCCGCCATGGCGGCGGCGAATTTTAAGGTTGATAATTTAACCGCGTTTCTGGACTGGAATAAATTCCAGGCTACGGGAGCTACAAAAGAGATATTCAATATTCCGGATCTGGATAAAAAATGGACCGCCTTCGGCTGGAGTGTTGTCAGCGCCAACGGACACGATATAGACCAAATTCTGGACGCCGTCGAAAAGGCGGAAACGGTGAAGGGCAAGCCCTCGGTGATCATTCTGGACACTATTAAAGGCAAAGACTTTTCCTTTGCCGAGGGGAATCCGGCGTATCATAACGGCATCTTTACCGAAGAGGTCCACCAGCAAGCCCTTAAAGAACTGGACGCAATAAAGGCAGGATTATAATTATGGAAAAGCAAAGTTTAAGAAAAGCCTACGGCGATGCCCTGGTGGAACTGGGTAAAGCGAATTCAAATGTCGTGGCGTTAGAAGCCGATCTGGGGAAATCCACCATGTCCAGCCTGTTTAAGGATGCTTTTCCGGATCGGTATTTTGAAATGGGAATCGCCGAACAGAATATGGCGTCCACATCGGCGGGGCTTGCCCTGGCGGGGAAGATTCCTTTTTATAGCACCTTCGCGGTTTTCGCTTCCGGCAGGGCCTACGATCAGATCCGCTGTTCCATTTCCATTCCAAAAGCGAATGTGAAGATCTGCGGGTCCAGCTGCGGACTTTCAGATTTCGGCGACGGTAAAACCCATCAGTCCGTGGAAGACGGCAATATCCTCAGGACCATACCGAACATGACGGTTCTCAATCCCGTTGACGCGGTGGAAGTACAAAAGATGATGAAGCAAATGGTCAACTATCAGGGACCGGTCTATATCAGAATCAACCGGAACGATCTGCCGGTTTTTACCGCTCCGAACGGGGATTATCAAATTGGGAAAATGTATCCCCTTTTCGGTGAAAACAACGCGGACGCGGCGGTGTTTGCTACCGGCATCATGGTCAGCAAGTCTATGGAAGCCGCCGAAAAATTAAAGGTTGAAGGTATTTCCCTGCAGGTAATCAATGTGAGCACCCTCAAGCCCCTGTTAAAAGAAGAAGTTTTAAAGTACGCCGCCGGCAAGAAAACGATAATTACCGCCGAAGAAGCGGTTAAAACCGGGGGGCTTGGTCAGGCTATCGCTTCCCTTATCATCGGCGAGGTAAACGCCTCATTTGAACAGGTGGCGATTGATGACATATTCGGAACTTCCGCCCACAGCTATGAGGAGCTTCTGGTTAAATACGGAATATCCGCAGATGATGTTTACAAGGCCGTTAAAAGGACGTTAAAAAAATAGCGTAAGGAGAGTATTATATGGCAACTATCGGATTTATAGGATTGGGGATCATGGGCCGGCCCATGGCGAAGAATTTAATCAGCGCCGGTTATAAACTGGTTGTTTACGACAAATTTGCGAAATTTGATGATCTCGTTGCCCTTGGTGCGGAAGGGGTTTCGTCAAATAAGGAAGTGGCGTCCAAGAGTGAAATTATTATCACCATGCTGCCCAATTCGCCCCATGTAAAAGAGGCGATCCTCGGCGCCGGAGGCGTGATTGAAGGGCTCAAACCCGGGACGATTGTAGTGGATATGAGTTCCATTGCCCCCGCGGCTTCCCAGGAAGTGGGCGCCACCCTCAAGGCCAAAAACATTGCCTTCCTGGACGCCCCTGTTTCAGGTGGGGAGCCCAAGGCCATTGATGGGACCCTGGCGATCATGGCCGGCGGCGACAAGGCGGCCTTTGAAAAAGTAAAGCCCATATTGGAAAAAATGGGATCATCCGTGGTTCTGGTGGGAGACGTGGGTGCCGGCAATGTGACCAAGCTTGCCAACCAGATTGTGGTGGCCTTGAATATCGCGGCGGTTTCCGAAGCCTTTGTGTTGTCAACCAAAGCGGGGGTAAATCCTCAGTCGGTGTTTGACGCCATTAAGGGTGGTCTGGCAGGCTCCACGGTGATGAACGCCAAAATTCCCATGATCCTGGACGGTAACTTCAAGCCGGGATTCCGTGTTGAGCTGCATATCAAGGATCTGCAGAACGCCCTTGATACGGCCCATAATCTCAATGTCCCCATCCCCCTTACCGCCGCTGTGATGGAAACCCTTCAGGCCCTTAAAGTCGACGGCATGGCCGCCAATGATCACTGTGCCATTGCCAGGTATTACGAAAAACTGGCAAAAATAGAAGTAAGGAAATAAATATGCGTTTGAAGAATAAAACCACTATCATAAGCGGAGGTGCTCAGGGTTTGGGCGCCGCAATGGCGCGGCGTTTTGCCGAAGAGGGCGCGATTGTTTTCATCGGCGACCTTAAAGCTGAAGCCGGAAATGCGACCGTTAAAGAAATAAAGAATAAAGGCGGAAAGGCCTTTTTCCTGCCCCTGGATGTTACCAGCGATGATAGCTGGAAATCGGCAATGGAAGCTATTGAAAAGGAAACGGGCCGCCTGGATGTCCTGATAAACAACGCGGGAATAAATATCCGGGAACCTATCGAAGTCATGAAAGCTGAAAATTTTGACGCCATGCTGGCGGTCAATGTGAAAGGGCCTTTTTTGGGAACCAAGCATGCCATCCCCCTGCTTCGCAGGGGCGGGGGTGGCTCTATCATCAATATTTCCTCGATCTGCGGACTAATCGGACATCAGTACACCCCAGAGGCCTACACGGTTACCAAGGGCGCCCTTACATTGCTGACCAAATCCATTGCTGTTCGCTACGCAAAAGATAATATTCGCTGCAACAGCATTCATCCCAGTACCGTGGACACCCCCCTGATGCAGGAGCTTTTCAAAAACCCAGACCGGAAGAAAGAACGCCTGGGAGAAGTCCCCTTGGGCCGGCTTGCCACCGAAACCGACGTAGCCAATACGGCCTTGTTTCTCGCTTCCGGCGAAGCCAGTTTCCTTAACGGTGTGGCCATTCCGGTAGACGGGGGAACAACAGCGGACTAGGAGCCCAAAAATTCACAAGTCCGACAGGCTCCTAGGGCGTGTTCACACTCAAGAAATGATACCAATTCCCTCATGGACGAAAAGGTGATTATTTCCGCGGAGACCCGGTGCATCGTGGACAAGGTCTTTGAACTGGGGAATGGGGATATTGCCAAGGGGTCGGTTCGGGCTTTCCAGGCAGGAGTGCTGGATGTGCCCTTTGCCCCGAGCCGTTCCAACGTCGGGAAGGTGCTTCCCGCCCAGGACAATGAGGGGGCCATCCGCTTCTCTGATCCCGGCGCCCTGCCCCTCACCTCAGAACTCCTGGAATTCCACACGCAGAAGATAGCGGCCCGGGCCAAGTAAGCGGGAACCATCCTTTCAGATGGTTATCGACGATGTATACGCCATCAGCAAGGGAAGGCTGGTGGGGAGACCTACTTAAGGGAATAGTCAATACCCCGGCCAAGCCGGGGGCTTGAGAATAGTGGAACCGCTCAAGGCGGTTCATTGAGGGGAGGCCTTTTTATATTCCCGGAATGGTCAAATGGTAATACCCCACTAGTAAATTTTTCCCAAAAGATGGTATAAAAGAAAATAATATGGTTACCGTGTTACTCTTGGTTATAATTTATATTTCGTTTATTAGTTTGGGATTGCCGGATTCTTTGCTTGGTTCGGCATGGCCTGCAATGTACGGTTCATTACCGGTCCCATTACATTACGCAGGCTACATTGCAATGATCATTGCCGGTGGAACAGTTATATCAAGCATATTCAGCGCAAGAATTATCCGGCGTTTTGGCACGGGTATTGTTACTGCCGTGAGTGTCTTAATGACCGCCGCCGCTCTTACCGGTTTTTCATTTTCTCATGTTTTTATAGCCTTATGCCTTTGTGCCATTCCTCTTGGCCTAGGCGCCGGTTCTGTTGACGTCGCGTTAAATAATTATGTCGCGTTACATTATAAGGCAAAACACATGAGTTGGCTTCATTGTTTTTGGGGCATTGGCGCTTCAATGGGACCAATTATTATGTCGTCATTTTTAATACACCATAATTCATGGAATTTGGGGTATCGTACTATTGGCGTCATTCAATGGTGTCTTGTTATCGTACTGTTTATCGCGTTGCCTTTATGGGGAAAGAATACAGTACAAAACGCGCAAAAGCAAGAGGCGCAGCATCGCGCTATCAAATTCAGTGAATTATTTCGTATTGCCGGAGTAAAACAAATCCTGGTAACATTTTTTTGTTATTGTACCATCGAAACAATAACCGGATTATGGGGAAGCAGTTATTTGGTAACGGTCAGAAATATATCCCCTAAAATTTCCGCGCAATGGATTGCGTTGTATTATATTGGGATAACATCGGGGCGTTTTATCTCCGGTTTTTTAACCATGAAATTTAACAACCGACACATGATTCGTTTTGGTCAGGCGCTTATTGCTTGTGGGATTATTGCGTTACTGTTGCCTTTTGATACTATCCTGCTCTTACCCGGATTTTTTATCATTGGTCTTGGCTGCGCCCCAATATTCCCCAGTCTCTTACACGCAACTCCTGAAAATTTCGGCGCTGAACACTCACAGGCGATAATAGGCGTACAAATGGCGAGCGCGTATATTGGAACGACGTTAATGCCGCCGTTTTTTGGACGCCTTGCATCTTTAATTGATTTCAATATATTTCCGGTATTTATTGGAATCATATTGATAGTAAAAATTATAATGGTTGAACTCTTAAATAAGAAAGTAGATTTCATAAAGTATGGTGTACGGTAAGAAATGGTTTGCAAAATAATTGAAAAAAATATAAAGGTGAAATATAATGGGGTTTATGAATATATTTAGACAAAGAATAAAATATATAATAATGACTTTAGGAATATTCTGTATAAATTATTTTATGGACAGGATAACCAAAATAATTGCAGTTAAATATTTAAATGGACATAATCCAATAGTATTATTAGATAATATAATTATATTAACGCTTGTGGAAAATACCGGAGCATTTTTGAGTTTAGGTAAAAATTGGAATGTATATATAAAATATCTTGTATTACTTATTATCCCAGTAATAATATGCATTTATGGATTATTTCATTTAATGTTTAAGTAAACTAAAATTTATAGAATAATAATTATAAGTTGCATTATTGGCGGTGGGATTGGAAATTTAGTTGATAGGTTATTGAATGGATTTAAAGTAATAGATTTTATGAATTTTGGTATTGGAAACATACGAACCGGAATATTAAATGTAGCTGATTTATCAGTAACATTTGGTGTAATAATATTAACAATATATGAAACAATA
>JAITNP010000197.1 GCA_031290455.1 Treponema sp.
CGGGAGTCGAACCCGCGTCACAAGCTTGGGAAGCTTGGATAATACCGTTATATGACGGCCGCATTACAAAATCCACTATAATTCTCAGTATATCGTAGGTGAAACTTTTTTGTCAATACCTAAAATATCTAAAAATCTAATAGGTAACAAAAAAATCTCGATAGGTACCGGTAGGATGCTGCGGTTCATAGTGGAACGAGTCCACCCGGGCGCCGGGAGGACCCTGGCGAAGCCATGCACGGAAACGCTCCTGCTTTTCCTTGGATCCTTCGGCCCAAACCTCCACATCCCCATCAGGGGTATTCCTTACCCACCCTGAAAGACCAATACGACGAGCCTCATTACGACAGGAATACCGGAACCCAACTCCCTGGACACGCCCCCGGATAATGGCAAAAAAGGCGGAAACAGCAGTACCCCCGCGGGTGCCCCTAGCGTTTGGAGAACTGGAAACGCTTTCTGGCGCCGGCCTGTCCGTATTTCTTGCGTTCCACCATACGGGAGTCCCGGGTAAGGTATCCGTTACTCCGCAGGCTCGCATAGTTACCTTGATCAATCTGGCAAAGCGCTCGGGCAAGCCCATGACGACACGCTCCGGCCTGGCCATTGGTACCACCCCCATACACATTGATCAAAATGTCAAATTTATTCTCATTGGCAGTAACCATAAGGGGCTGGCGTACCAGCAGGACATGTTCCCCCATGGGAAAATACCGGTTCAATTCTTTGCCATTAACCACTATTTTACCACTCCCCTCCCGGACGTATACCCGTGCAACGGAGGTTTTTCTTCTACCCGTTCCAATACCAAGATTTTTAATCACCTTTTCACCTCTTGCTTATAACTCAATAGCTTCCGGATGCTGGGCCGCGTGGGGATGCTCGGATCCCGCATAGACCTTGACATTCTTCAAAAGTTTCCGCCCCAGCGGTCCCTTGGGAAGCATACCCTTGATTGCCGCCTCCAAAGGAGCTGCGGGATGACGGGCAATCAGTTTTTCAAAATTATTGGATTTAAGCCCCCCGGGATAGCCGGAATGGTGATAATACAGCTTCTGCTGGACTTTACGGCCGGTAACCGCAACTTTACCCGCATTCACCACCACCACAAAGTCCCCAACTTCCTGATGGGGAGCATAGACAGCCTTTTCCTTGCCCCTGACTATGGAAGCCGCCTTAGCCGCAACCCTGCCAAGGATCTTTCCTTCGGCGTCAATCACAAACCATTTCCGCTCCACATCAGCGGGTTTTACGAATACAGTCTTCATACTATATATATTGTCATGAAAGAAAAATCTCTGTCAAGTAGTCCGTACCACCGAATTACCCTTGGGGGACTTGAAAAATCCAAAAAGGCTGCCGCAGAAGCCCCCCACCACATGGGCAAATTCGGAAATATTATTGGAACTAAAGGAGTTAAATATCTCCCGGCCCAGGTACAGCACCAATACCAGGATAAAGGTGAGGGGGATTTCTCCCTTGCTGAAATTGGTGAAGGACCCCAGGAGTATCATCATGAAGACCACCCCGGAGGCCCCTAAGAGGGCGGTAGGGAAGAAAAGAACATTGAGCACACCGGTAATCAGGGCAGTAACGGCGATCATAAAGAGGAGCGGCAGGGAACCGTAGTGTTCTTCCAGAATAGGGCCGATGAGGAGGATCAAGGAAAAGTTGGAAATCAGGTGGGTCCAATTGGCATGCCCCATCACATGGGTCGCCAGGGTAATCCAGCTCCGAAAATGGGTGGGAACAAAGCCCCCCTTCCCGGGAACCATAAACCAGGACGTGGTAAGGGAAGGCAGCAGGGTTTGAGAAAGGATCAACACCAGGGTACTGATAAAAGTAAAGGTCAATACCGTGGGGGCGTTGTATTTAATACGCATCCGGTTACCTCAGAACATGGAGTGATTAATCATCGTCTTCATCATCGTCATCGTTTGCACCACCCAAAAGATCAGGATGGAAGAGGGCATTGACCTCATCAACATCAAAATACTCCGGGTTGAAGTCTTCAAGCCATTCCAGCAATTCCCGGTTTTTCTTCTTTTTGGGCGCTTTCAGGGCTTCCAGCAATTCCTCATACCCCCAGACCCCGCCGCAGTCCTCCGGGGGGCAGGCCCGTTTCCCATTGAGGCACCGGGGAAAGATCCGGTCCTCCTCGGAAACCGCCGAAGCGAGGAGGATTTTGGATACCAAAATCTGATGCTCCCAGTTATCGCCAAAGTCGTAGGTATAGCGGAATCGCTGCTTGGGGACCAGGTCAAGTTCATCAAGCATATAGTCTTCCTCATCCTCATCCTCATCAACCCCAAAACCGCCCGCTTCTTCTTCGTCCAATACCGGACCATACCCCATACCCTGGATCTCGAAGCGGTGGAGATGCTCGTCATCCCATCCCATGACGAGCTGAATAATCTGATGCAGGTCTCCCAAGGTAAAAGACCCCGGCACCTGGACACTCCGCCAAATCTGAGGACTGATACCTTTAATGCTTATCCGCAATACAAAAATACTTTCCGGCTCTTCGTCATCTTCTTCGTCGTCATCATCAGATACTGTATCCTGGTCATCCTGGGCACGGACCAGCCGGAGTCCGGAATTGCCCGGGCGGGGCATGTTGGTTTTAAGGTGCTCCAGGGCTTTCTCCTTAAGGCTCTCCATGGTTTCAGTAATCTGGGGCAGCATTTCGTACAACACGGCGATCTCCTGAGGAGTTGCCCCATCATAGGTATTGAGCCGCTTAAGGAAACCCGTTAAGGTAACGACGCATTGACCCAAACCGGCCATGATCTGCATGGGTATATCCTCGGGATTTACCTGCATCTTACCCATGTTCCGCAGCCACGCAAAATACTCCTCAAGGATGCCCAATAACCCGGCCCGAACCTTCCCAGCGGCCTGATCTTGAAAGAAGTTATAGGATTTAAACACCTTTGTCCACAGTTTGGTGCAATACTTGTACAGGGTTTTCTGCTGGACACGGGAAAAATAATCAATATCCTTCCCCAAAAGCCGTTCGAGTACCGGATCGGAATATTCCCCCTCAGCATCCCCGGTAAATTCTCCCTTATGGCGGAAAAGCTCATCCCGCATGAAGGCCTCGATTTCTACTTCCGAGCAGGGAACGCTTAGGCTTTCCAGGAACCCGTTAAACCCTTCCGCCTTTTTTACCGGCGTCTTATCGATCATCTGCAGCAACTGGGAGGTGTCAATTTCCTGTTCATGCCAGAGCTTGCCTTCTATGCCAAAAGAAATGAGGTATACTTTATCGGAAACATCAAGGAAACCACCCACATGAATCGGCGGCTCCTGCAACAGCTCCTTGCCTGCAAAGTAATAGGCGTAGGCTATTTGCTCTTCAATGGATTTTTGCAAATTGAAGGTATTAAAGGTTTCCCGGAAGCCCTGTTCCAGTTTTTTAATCCACCCTCCGGACCACATCATCAATTCCTGCTGCCGGGCCCTGGCCATGAAACTGACGGTAAATATCCCCTTGAGCCAATCCTTGACTTCCAAAAGGAGACTGTCTCCGGCGGTAACCTGCCATGCCTGGTACAGATCCGCACAATCAAAAACCGTGAGATCGAAGGGGGTATCCTCATAAATACCACTAGTTCTCACCAGGTTATTATCGACACGAATAGTACTGATACGACTATTATCAATGCGCCCATTATCTACCAGTGATAGAGCCGGCGCCGGTGATGAATGTGCCTGATCCTGGTAAAGCATGGGCACCACACTCCCCGGGCCAAAAAGGGTGAAATAAACCTGGAGGGACTTGAGGGATTGACGAGCCATCTTACGGGGTACTTCGGCCTGTTCCCCGGTTATCAGGGTACAATTCCAGGGGAGTATCCTATCGGACGCATAAAACGGGAGAAAACGATGGCCCGGTATGAGGATACCCTGGGCTATCTCCTCCTCCCGGGGAGAAACCAAAAAACGAGCATCCTGAAAATAGACATGCCGCGGCATACAGGTTTCAAAATCCCTTGAAAAAACCAAGGGATGATCCCGGAGTATCTCAATAAGGCCCTGTTTGGAGATAGTCTTCTTCCCCGGAAGCGCATGCATCATATCCGTCAGTTGAAACGCTCCTGATTGGTTAAGCATGAAGTCTTCCAGGTCTTTTTCAAGCTGTTCTTGTTTTGTCATGGGTCTATCCTTTTCATTCGTGAATTTTACACCAGATCCAGGTCAAGCTGCACCGGGCAGTGATCGGAACCACGTACATCAACCCATATACCTGCCTGCTGTACCTGGGGCATAAAGGCATGATCCACGCAATGGTAATCGATCCTCCATCCCACATTCCGTTCCCGGGCATGCATACGGTAGGACCACCAACTGTAATGACCGGTCTCATTGGGATGGAAGTGGCGAAAGGTATCCACATAACCGGCGCCGGTAAAGGTATCCATCCAGGCCCGCTCTTCCGGGAGATACCCGGGGTTGCCCTCATTGTCCTTGGGCCGGGCCAGGTCAATGGGGGTATGGGCTATGTTATAATCCCCGCAGATCACCAGATGCCTGCCCTGGGAGACCAGGGTATCACCGCGTTCCCGCATAGCGGCACAGAAGGCCAGTTTATAATCCAACCGCGCGCCTCCATCCTGGGAATTGGGAAAATAGGCGGAAATCAGGACAAAATCCTTAAAGTCTGCCTGCAATACCCGGCCCTCATCATCAAATTCGCTGATTCCCAGGGGCTTTACCTCCAGGGGCGGCAGCTTGCTATATATCGCAACCCCTGAATATCCCGCTTTTTTTGCGCTCCCCCAATACGAAGTATAAACGGCTCCGGTATTATCCTGGGGACTCATCAACTCAGGCGACAATTGCTCAGGCCGGGCCTTGGTTTCCTGAATACAGAGTATATCCGGGGATTCATCCCGCACCCACTGAACAAACCCTCGTTTCTCCACCGCTCGTATGCCATTGACGTTCCACGATAAGATACGCATTACTTAAAGTATAAACTTTGAGGGAGAATATGACAAGCGGGTATTTTGTATGCTTCAATTGTTCTGACCTCTCGTCAAAGGGCCTTCTTTTTTCTATAATATCCCTATCAATATTGAGGAGCTATGCATGTCTGAAGTGTTAACCGAGTATCAGGGTAAGGCAACCATGGAGAAAATCACGTCCCTGGCCAAGCGGCGTGGTTTTGTGTTTCAATCATCGGAAATTTATGGGGGGCAGAGTGGCGCCTGGGATTATGGCCCCCTGGGAATAGAGCTGAAAAATCGTATCGCCCGGGTCTGGTGGAAGGAGATGACCCAGCTCCACGACAATATCGTGGGGCTTGACGCGGCCATATTGATGCACCCCCGGGTGTGGGAAGCCTCGGGGCATGTGGAGAATTTTACGGATCCCCTGGTGGACTGCAAGAAGTGCAAGACCCGGTTCCGGGCGGATATGATTCCTGAGGAAAATCTCTCGGCAAAAAAATGTCCTGAATGTGGGGGGGAACTGACGGATACCCGGAAGTTCAACCTCATGTTCAAGACCCACATCGGCCCGGTGGAGGAAGCCGCCCCTATCATATACCTCCGGCCCGAAACCGCTCAGGGGATCTACGTCAATTACAAGAATATCATCCAGTCCAACCGCATGAAAATCCCCTTTGGCATTGCCCAGATCGGCAAGGCCTTTCGGAACGAAATCGTTACCAAGAACTTCATCTTCCGTACCTGTGAATTTGAACAGATGGAGATGCAGTATTTTGTTAAACCCGGTTCCGATGTGGAATGGTTCAATCAATGGAAGCAGCGGCGCTGGGCGTATTACGAGAAGCTTGGGGTCAAGATGGACCATCTCCGCTGGCACCAGCATGGACCTAACGAACTGGCCCACTACGCTAAGGATGCTTACGATATTGAGTATCTGTTCCCCATGGGATGGAAGGAGCTTGAGGGGGTGCACAACCGGTCCAGCTACGATCTGACCCGGCACACCGAGTTCAGCGGCAAGGATTTGCAGTATATTGACCAGGACGCCAACAACGAGCGGTACATCCCCTTCATTATTGAGACCTCTGCGGGGCTTACCCGGACCCTGCTCATGCTGCTCTGCGACGCCTACGATGAGGAAAAGGTGGCGGACAAGGGAAACGACGATGATTGGCGAACGGTACTGCGGTTCCACCCAAGTCTGGCGCCCATTACCGTGGCGATCCTCCCCCTCATGAGGAAGGATGGCCTTGCGGAACTGGCCCAGGACATCCGCGCCGAACTCAAGGAAGACTTCACCACCGACTACGACCAGTCCGGGGCCATAGGCCGGCGATACCGGCGGCAGGACGAGGCGGGGACTCCCTTCTGTGTTACTATCGACTACGAGTCCAAGAGCAATGGCACCGTAACCCTGCGGTTCCGGGATTCCATGGAACAGGTCCGGGTTCATCGGGGGGAACTCGCGGAACGGCTGCGGAAGGAGATCAAGGGGTATACCCGGATACAAGAAGCATGATGCGTTGAAAGCAGTTCACTCTTGCGAAAATCCGCGTTTCAGGCTATCTTAAAAAGGCAGCTATACAAAGTGCGGGAAGGTACATGGTGCAATGGTTTCGGTGGATTACTACCTTTTATGATATGATTCGCCCCATCTTTGATGTGGCGATTCTTGCGTTTCTGCTCTATAAAACCTACGACCTCCTGGTCAAAACCCAAGCGGTACAGATGGTCAAGGGCGCGGGGTTCCTTGCCCTGGTATACGGGCTTGCGGTTTTATTTAAATTAACAACCCTGCAGTGGGTCCTCAATATCCTGGCTCCAGGGCTTTTCATTGCGGTGGCCATTGTCTTTCAGCCTGAACTGCGGAAGATCATCCTGCGGCTGGGCCAGAGCGAACTGTTCCGGCCTGACAGCAAACCCCGGCTCGGCCAGCTTGAGGCGGTGGTAACCGCAGCGGAGATCCTCTCCCAGCAGTTCCGGGGGGCGTTGGTGGTTTTTCCTCGGCGGGTCAATATCAAGAGTATCATTGAGACCGGGACCCGGCTGAACGCGGAAATCTCTTCCGCCCTCATTGTGACGGTATTCGAATTTGATGGACCCCTCCACGACGGGGCCATGATTATCCAGAACGGACGTATTGCCGCGGCAGGGTGTTTTCTCCCCCTGTCTGAACAGCAGGATATTAAAAAGAGTTTCGGTACCCGGCACCGGGCGTCCCTGGGTATGTCCGAACAGTCCGACGCGGTGATCCTGGTGGTTTCCGAAGAGACCGGGGCCATCAGCATAGCCTTTGATGGGAAGCTGTATTACGACCTTTCTCCCCTTGAGGCTACCCGCAAGTTACGGGAACTCCTGGATCGGGGGGTACTGAGCGGCGAGGCCGAACAGCATACCCGGTCCCTGACCCCCCTGACCGCGCCGCCCCCTTCGGTTGAGACCGCTGTTTTACAGGAGGAAAAAGATGACGCCGTTGAACCCTAGAAAATTGCTCGCCGGGGCAGCGAAAAATTGGCCTACCAAGGTTCTTTCTGTTGCCATGGCCATTATGCTCTTTGTGTTTCGCCGGATGAGTACCGTGGAAGAACGTTTTTTTTCAGTGCCCCTTATCATTGAGGCCGAAGGCAACCTGATACCTGCCAGCGCATATACCCGGATGATCCGGATCAGTATCCGGGGGGATGCTGCGGATATCCATTCGCTCCTGGAAAGTGATATTGAAGCCTATATTGATTTGCAGGGCAAAGAGAAGGGAACCTACCGGGTACCGGTGCAGATCCGCCAAAACGGAACCACCCTGGGGGGAGAGCCGCTGGAGATACAAGTGGATCCCCTGGAAATATCCTTGGCCCTGGATCATAAAACCAGTAAACAGGTGCTCTTAACGGCGAATACCCGGGGTTCTCTCAAGCAGGGATATGAATTGCTTTCCTATACCTTGACACCGGCCCAGGTGACCATTGAGGGGCCGACGGACTTGATGAGCGGTATTTCGGAGATTTATACTGATTTTATTGACCTTGATGGCCGGAGTGAGGATTTTTCCGTCATGGTAAGCATCCTGAACCGGGACCCCCTGGTGGTAATCCGGGGAGGGGGTATCACCGAATTCCGGGGCTTTGTTAAGGAGATTCTGACGGTGGGGAATTTTGACGGCCTGCCCATCATCATACAGGGCTTGGATGAAGGGTATATCGCGGAAGCGGAAACCAAGCGGGGGAGTGTGCGCCTGGGGGGAAGCCGGCAGACCCTTGAAAATTATGTTCCTCCCCGGGGATTGCTCACCCTGGACTGTTCGGCCTTGGATCAGCCGGGAACCTATCGGGTACCGGTATCCATACAGCTTTCCCCGGACCTTACGCTGGTACGGCAGGAGCCGGAAACGGTTACGGTGCATATCAGGACCAAAGAGGAGTCGGAACCATGATTATTGGTATTGGTGTGGATATGGTCCGGGTACATCGGATGGAACGATGGCGGACCAACCCCCGGTTATTGGAACGCTTTTTTCATCCTGATGAACTGGCCGTGGCCCTGTCCAAAGGCAGCAGCGTGAATCAGTCCCTCGCGGTCCGGTTTGCCGCCAAGGAGGCCTTTGGAAAGGCCCTGGGTATCGGGCTGGCGGGGCTGGCGCTCAAGGATATTATGGTGGCAAACCGTGAGAATGGCCGGCCTGAGCTGGAAGTGTTTGGAACCGCCCTCCGGGCCTTTAAGGAAAGCGGCGGCCATAGGATTCACCTGTCCCTTACCCATGAGCAGGATAATGCCATAGCCATGGTGGTCTTAGAAGATATATCATTGTAAGTAAGAAGGTATAAGTATGGCTGAAGATCGGGAAGCAAAAATATCGTTTATATCCAAGGATGAAATTACCTGTCCTGTCTGCGAGACGGTTTTTCATCGGGAAGAACTCCACTCCGGCAGCGGACGACTGATCGCGGGGGATATTACCGAGGAACTCCAGCGGCTCTATGAGCCTTCCGTGAAATATGGGAATATCTATCCCTTGGCGTATCAGGCAACGGTGTGCCCTGAATGTTGGTATGCCTCAATGGATAAGGATTTTCTCCTGGTGCCGGAGATGGTTCGGGGCGCGGTGATAGAGGATCGAGAGAAACGGATCGCCGATACGGAACTCATCTTTCCGTCGATTGATTTTCATGAACCCCGGGGATTGGTTTCCGGCGCAGCTTCTCAGTACCTCGTACTCCGTTGTTATGGCTATTTCTCCAAGGAATTTTCTCCTACCATGAAGCAGGGGATCACGAGTTTGCGGACCAGTTGGCTGCTGGATCATCTGCATGATAAAAGCCCTGGAGAGCATTATGATTGGCTGGCCCAGCTTTTCAAGAAGAAGGCCCTCTTTTTGTATACCGAAGCGTTTAAGCGGGAACAGGCCGGGAAGGAAACCCTTTCGGGGATTAAGAATTTCGGCCCCGATACGGATAAAAATTACGGCTACGAGGGTGCCCTCTATCTTGTGGCCCTGTTACAGCTTAAATACGGCTCAACAACCGATTCAGAAGTACGGAATGTTGCATTGCAGGACGCGAAACGGACCATCGCCAAGGTTTTCGGCCTGGGGAGATCCTCCAAAAGTAGACCTGGTCCGCTTTTGGCACATGCCCGGAATATCTATAACCGCATCGGCAAAGAACTAAACGAAATTGATGACTAGGGGCGCTTTCAAAATGCCGTAAATGGCAGAAAAGAACGTTACTCCGAAAACGCGACGGTGAGGCGAAAATTCCCAGGGCGTCCACGCTTGCCGCTGCGCGGCGTCGGTCAAGTGGACGCCCTGGGAATTTTCGCCTCACCGTCGCACGTTTACCGGGGGGCGCTTTTCTGAATTTTCGGAGTTTGATGACTTGGGGTAATTATACAAAGCCAGCCCCCCGGCTGCTCCTTCCTACCATTCCCTATTCACTTTATGGTTATCAGTTCATAGGTCCCGGTGCCTAAGCCGATTTTTTCAGCATGGCTGATCTGGCTCCGCCAATCCGTGGAGGGATGAATGTCGGTGAAGTGATCGTGATGGGTGCGTTCCCGATCCGATAAGATGCTCGTGGTAATCGCGGGAGCGGCGTTTACCCCGTCAATACAGGCCTTGTCCAGGGCAACCGGATCGAATCCCGCAAAAATACCGATGTCCGGCACGATGGCGGCGTCGCTCTCCCCGTGGCAGTCGCAGTAGGGGGAAACCTGGTTTAC
>JAITNP010000041.1 GCA_031290455.1 Treponema sp.
TTCACAATATCCATGCCGGCGCCGGGGACAATGAATTCCCAGCAGGCCGCTACTACATAGTTGCAGGCATCCTCTTCCGTGTAACCCCAGCGCTTAAGAGCCTCGATCACCACATCATCATTTGAATACTGCGGAAAGCCGAGCCCTTGCTTGGTCAGCACAGAACCCTTGTCGTAGAGTTCTATGGGGGTCTTTTTGTTTACCCGCAGGTTTATCTTAGGATCGATGAGGCGCAGTTCGAGGCATGCATCCAGGCAAAGGGCCGAAAGCTCATTGTAGCTTTCACTGCCGTCCACGTTGAGCCCTCCTAAAACTATGCTCTGTCCGTTATCACCCTGCTGCATACCGGGGTAGAGATCGCTGTCTTTATTGCAACTGATAAAGAATTCCTCCAAAAGTTCCAGGGCGCTTTCGGCATTTATCACGCCCTTTTCAATATCATTCTTGTAGTAGGGATACATATACTGATCAAAGCAGCCAAAGGTGTTGTGGTAATTAAAGCTGCACCAGAGGCAGTAGTGGAGGAGTCTGAGGGACTGTAGAGCTTCATGGAAACTTTCAGGCTTCCCGGCGGGGATACGCTCAAATACCGCCGCGATTTCCTTGTCCCCGGCTTTAAGCGCCTCTTGGCGGTACTTCTCCGCAAAGGCCTCCACTCCGTCTAATACATCCAGGGCGGCGCACAGAAACTCTGTCTGCGCGGAATTATCGGCATCCTTTTCAAACTTCGCAAGGCGCTCCTGTATCTCCTTCCGCTTTTGGCGGGTGCCCGTATCCAAAAGCAAGGAATAGCGGGCGTTGACATTGCTGACCTTGCCCTGCTCATGGATGGCGTGGGAGCTTTTAATGCTATCGAATTCTTCCAGAGTGAAAATCTCCGGTATTTTAGTAACCGTGCGGAGCAGCGTTATTTTTTCACCCGGAAATACCACAGGTTTTTCCTGTTCCAATACCCAGCGGAGTCGCGCGGCGGAACGCTGTACATCGCTTAACCCCTGCTTTGCATAGGTCTCCGCGGGTTGATACAGTTCCGGGTTTACTATGCGGAATTTGTGGTGTTCCTTGCGTACAACATAGAAGTCTAAAAGCTTTCGGATATAAGCGGTCACAGGTGTCTCCTATAAAACGGCGCAGGGGATTCCCCTGCCTGTAAAAATTTGTATATCGGTGTTGGGTTCCCTCTCGGCATCGAAATCAGGATCGTATTTCACGCTCACCATGCCGTACTTAGCCCCGGCTGTTTTATGGTATGGCAGTATTTCTACTTTTAACAGGCTACCGCTGTCCAAAAGGAGATCGGCGGTCGTCTGTAGGTTTTCTCTCGTATCGTTCACGCCGGGGATCAGGGGGATGCGGATGATAAAGGGCTTGCCGCTTTTCCTGAGCCGGGTAAGGTTCTCTAAGACAGGCGCGTTATCCTGTCCGGTAAAACGCCGGTGGAGTTCCGCATCGACAAGCTTGAGGTCCATCATAATGAGTTCTGTCTCATCCAACATAGTCTGAAAAATTTCCCCGTTACAAAAACCGCTGGTCTCCATAGTCCGGTGACTGCCCCGGAGCCTTCTCAAAAGTTCTAGGAGGAATTCCGGCTGCGCCGTAGGTTCCCCACCTGAAACGGTATAACCGCCGTCCGCCAGACGGAGGTAGTTCGCGTCTTTCAGCAGCTTGGCCGCAAGTTCCTCCGCGCTATATTCGACGCCGGAAATATGTCTGAGCCCCAGGGGACAGATCGAAACACAGCGGCCGCAAGAGACGCAGTTTTCCGGGCTGGGGCATACCGCCTCGCATTTCCCGCAGTGAGAACAGCTATTGTAACTTACCAAAAGCTGCGGGCTAAAGGAAAAGCCCTCGGGGTTGTGGCACCACTTACAACGCAGGGGACAACCCTTAAAAAATACCGTGGTCCGTATGCCCGGACCGTCAAATACCGCAAATTCCTTTATGTCAAATACGATACCCTTCGCGCTCATGCAAGCGGCCTACACGGTATACGACAGGATTTTCTCCTGGGTAAAATCCGCGTCCGCAGTAATGCAGGTGGAGATCGTTCCCCGGCGCATAACGTAAATCCGGTCGCTCATACCGATAAGCTCGGGCATCTCGGAGGAGATCATCAGAATGGCTACCCCCTTTGAGGCCAGATCGTCGATGATCCGGTATATCTCCGATTTGGCGTTCACATCGATTCCCCGGGTAGGCTCATCTAGGATAAGCACATCGGGCTTGCTGATAAGCCACTTAGCCAGGGACACTTTCTGCTGATTGCCACCGCTCAGGGTATTTGCCGTCTGATACTTCGAGATACAAGCGATGCCTAAGCTATCGATCAACTCCTGGACTGCCGTCGCTTCGGTACGCCGGTTAATATAGGTACTTGGAAACAGACGGCGGAGGGAAGCCAGCGTGGTATTGCACACCAGGTCCATTTTCAGAACCAGCCCTTCTACCTTGCGGTCTTCGGTAAGATAGACCAGCCCTTTGCGGATCATAGCAGCGGGATTCGGACGGGTTATGTTTTCACCCTTGTAGAGAATCTGTCCGCCAAAAAATCTGCGTACTCCAAAGACACTCTTGGCAAGTTCGGTGCGGCCCGAACCCACAAGGCCTCCTATGCCAACCACCTCCCCTTTATGAAGGGTAAAGCTCAAGGGCTCCGTATTGGCGTCAATTTTAAGGTTCCTGATTTCCAGGACGACCTCATCCCGGGGAACATGGGCGCACCGGTACATTTCTCCCAGAGAACGGCCCACCATCATATTGATCACGCGGTTGTATTCAAAATCCTTCATCTCGATGGTCCCCACATATCTGCCGTCACGGAGTACCGTAAGCCTGTCGCCGATTTCCTTGAGTTCCTCAAACCGGTGGGAAATATAAATAACGCTTATCCCCTGCTTCTGCATGGTACGGATAATGTCGAAGAGATGATCGATCTCCTTTTGGGTAAGGCTGGCAGTTGGCTCGTCCATGATGATGATCCGGGAATCGTAGGATACGGCCTTAACGATTTCCACAATCTGCTGCTGGGCCGTGGAAAGATCCCTGACCAGAGTATTGGGATTTATCGAAAAACCGAGCTTGGCCAGCATTTCTTTACTCTTGCGGGCCATTTCTTTTTTATCAGTTAGAATCTTTCCACCTATCTCCCGGCCAAGAAAGAGATTCTGCGCCACCGTAAGATTTGCGCAGAGGTTCAGTTCCTGATGCACAAAACCTATACCCATTTCCTGGGACTGCCTGGGATTCGCAAAGTTCACCTGTTTCCCGAATATCTCAATGGTTCCTTCCTCCTGGGGTATGATGCCCCCCAGAATCTTCATGAGCGTGGATTTCCCGGCGCCGTTCTCGCCCACGAGGATATGCACCTCGGCTTCCCGCACGTCAAAATGAATGTCTTCCAGAATTTTTACATCGCTGCCGCGGATGGGCTTGCCATAGGCGTCGAAAATGTACTTGGTAATGTGTTCCATCGATAAAATGGTTTCGCTCATCTTCCTCCATCCTTCCGCAATGCTAAAGCTTCCTGTTTTTTATGTTTTCAAAAATTATGGCAAAGAGTATGACCAGGCCCTGCACCGCCTGATAGATATAGAAGGACACTCCCGCCAGATTGATACAGTTCTCGATTACCTTGATGATCAGCACTCCGAAGATGCTGCCCAATACGGTGCCGGTTCCACCAAACAGGCTCGCGCCGCCCACCACCGCAGCGGTTATTATCTCGAAGGTATAGTTACCGCCGCCCATGTTGGGCTGGGCGCTGTTTACCCGGATGGTCAACAGAATCCCTACCATGCTCGCCAAAACCGCGCACACCACATAGACCTGGAAATTGATCCTGGCAGTGGCTATGCCGCTGAGTTTTGAAGCCTGGGGACTGAAGCCGAATGCGGAGAGCCCCCGCCCAAAGGTGGACAGGTGAATCACATAGTAAGCAATAAGACAGATAACAAAGGCGATGCCCACCGTGGTGTTAAGCCCCCAGAATTCGGTCCTGCCTATGGCAAGAAAAGGCGCAGGCAGTCTGTTGATGTCCCTGCCCTGACTCACAATCTGGGCCAGCCCGTAAATAATATAGCCAGTCCCCAACGTGGCGATAAATGCCGGGACCTTGATTACCTGCACGACAAAACCATTCAAAAGGCCGATGGCGCAGCCCACGAGCAGGGTAAGAATGATGGCGGGAACGGCGGGCATTCCCACGGTTTTTACCAGTATCCCCGCAGTAATGGAACAAAGCCCCACCGTATAACCCAAGGAAAGATCGATGCCGCCGGTCATCAGCACCAGGGTCATTCCCAGGCAGCCGATAATCGGAATGGCCGACTGTTTTACGATTAATAGAGCGTTTTCCAGCATTGCGAAACGGGGCACAAAGATCATGGCAAAGATCCAGAGGATGAGGAAAATAACGATACTGCCATTGGTTTTAATAAAGGACCGGAGCCAGCCGGATACTGTTTGTTGGTTCATACTGAATCTCCCGATTTATCAAAACACCCTGGCGCGTTCAAGTTCCCGCTGACGGGAATAGGTACTGACAGCCACGATGAGGATGAGGATTACGCCCACAATGATATTTTGATAAAAGGGGTGCATTCCCAGAAGGTTCAGCACATTGCGCAGGAACCCTATAATCAGGGCTCCGACCAGGGACATGTATATCTTGCCCTCTCCTCCCGCCATGCTTACTCCGCCGATTACGCAGGCGGCTACCGCATCAAGTTGGTAGTTACCGCCCTGGGTAGGATGCACCGTATCCAATTGGGCGCTTAACAGAATCCCCGCTACGGCGGCACAGAACCCGGAAAAGGCAAACACAAAGTAGTTTATCTTTGCGGCGTTGATGCCCTGCTGTTTTACCACCGTATCATTGCCCCCGAGGGCGTAGATATAGGTGCCAAGCCGGGTACGGCCCATCAGGATAGTACAAAAAATGACAAATACAACGGTTATATAATTAGAGATAGGAATACCCAAAAAGCTGCCATTTCCGATAAACACATAGCCCGGAGAAAAGCCGCCGATGGACCGGCCATTGTTCAGTACCAGGGCAAAGCCGCCGGCGACCTGCCCCACCACCAGCGTAGTGATAAAGGCAGGCACCTCCAGCTTTTGCACCATCATGCCATTAAAGGCTCCCATCAGAATGCCTGTCCCCAGGCCAACGCCGACCGCGAGTATCACCGGCCAGCCCCGCAGCATCAGGAGACCGCTGATCATGGCGCAGCAGGACATCATGCCGCCCACGGCAAGGTCAATACCCTTGACGATAATGACCATGGTCATGCCGTAGGCAACCAGGGAGATGATGGAACTCTGACGCACCACGTTCAAAAGATTCCGGGGACTCAGAAAATTCGGGACAAAAGCGCCGCCTCCCAAAAACAGTACCGCCATGAAGAGGGGAAACCAATAGCGCTTTAAGACAGTCTTTATTTGCATGAAAATGCGCCCTTTAAATAACCACGAATCGCAATCCGTGGTTAAGAATTACAACTAGCCCTAGAACATCTCGGCCTTAGCGTCGTTAAGATTTTCCCTCGTGTAACAGGCGGTGCCTGAATCAATGTATTTGGGAACGCTGGAAGCGGGAGTAGTCTTGTCCAGGACACCGATGATAGTTTCCACCGCCCGGGGACCCATACGGCCCGGGAATTGGGCCATAGTACCGTATACTTCCCCGGCTTCAATAAGCTCGACCGCCGCCCGGGAACCGTCAACCGCCATGATCTTTACGTTGCTACGGTTGGCGTTCTGAAGCGCCGTAAGAATACCGTCCAGCATAACATCCGAGGCGGTAAAGAGACCGTCCACCTGGGGATTCGCCTGGAGCATGTTCTCGGTAACCTGCATAGCAACACTGTTGGTCCAGTCGCCGGGCTGCTCCCCGACGATCCTGAGGCCAGAGTCCTTGATCCCTTCCTTAAACCCGTTCACCCGGTCATCGCCGGCGGAACTGCCGTTGGCGCCCCGGATTATAAGCACATTACCCGTGTTATTCAGGGTTTTCGCCAGAGTCTGGCCGCCAACCCTCCCGGCATTGAAGTTATCCGTGCCAATATAGGTGACGTAAAGGTCCTCGTTCCCGGGCTCAATGGTATTATCCACCAGAACCACCGGGATACCCGCTTCCTTGGCCTTCCGCAGGGCTGGTATTACCGCCCGGGAATCCATCGGACTCAGAATAATGCCGCTCACCTTCTTGGCGATGAGGTCTTCAAGTTGATTAACCTGAGTAGCCACCGCAGTCTGCTCGCCGGCCATAACCAGTGAAAACTTGTGCCCCATGCCAGTCACGGCCTTTTCAATAGACTCAGCGATTGCCCGCTGAAAGTCGTCGTTGGTGATGGTTTTCAGGCTGAAGGCAATTTCGTACTGCTGTGTGGATGTTCCACTCCTTTGCCCGCCCGCAAAGAGCAGGCCCCCACCAACCAGAACCAGCGCCAAGGTGATCGTTAACGATCTGTTCATATATTCCTCCGTATAAAATAATATAACGATACTACATTATCGTTAATGTAACAGTAGACCTGGGCTTTAGGTTTGTCAAGTCTTTTTTTTATCTTTTTTTATTTTTTGTGTAGTGGCCTGACGGTTTCGCCGGGGATCAATTCAGTGTCAACGATAAGATGATGAAAGGTATCGCCCCGATTCCCTTTCATGATGCCGATAAGAAAATCTATCGCGATAGCGGCCATTTTTATCTCGTTGGCGCTGACGGTACTAAGCCGGAAGGGCATGGCCAGCCGGGACTGGATATTGTCAAACCCTATCAATGAATAATCCTCTGGGACGTGGCGGCCCTGATTTTTCAGACAGGCCCAGACATCCAGGGCAATAAGGTCGCTGAAGGCGAATATAGCGCTAAACTGAAGTTTCTCCCGCAAAACAGCGGAGATCACCGCGGAGCATCCATCCCCGATGATGGGCACCTCCCGGATTAACTCAGGTTTTACCGGCAGACCTGCTTCTGTTAAGGCCCGCTTATAGCCCGCAAGACGCCCCCGGGAGGCGGAAACATAGAGGGGACCGTTGAGCATCAAAATATCCTGGTGGCCGTTATCAATGAGGTGTTTGACAGCTTGATAGCCCCCCAGTTCATCGTTCTGGAGTACATACCCGGCCTCCAGATTCTCAAAATACCGGCCGATCTGCACAAAGGGCATTCCGGTTTCCATCAAATATCGGATAGTATCTTCGTTGTGCTGCGAAGGACAGATAAGAATCCCATCCACATTTTTGTTCAAGGCTGACTGGATAGCCTCCCGTTCCATTTCCGTATTCTCGTTGGTATTAATCAAAAAGGAACTATACCCCTGTTCCCTGGCACGGTTCTCGATTTCTTTCATTTGAATACCAAAGTAAGGATTTGAAATATCCCCCAGTATTACCGCAATGGTATTGGTATGCCCCAAGCGTAGCGAAGAAGCCTGAGCGTTATTGATATACCCCATATCAAGGGATATTTTCTTTATTTTTTCTTTAGTTTCAGCAGAAATATCTTTTTTATCTCGTAGCGCCCTGGAGACCGTATTAACACTGTATCCGGTAATCCTGGCTATATCCTTGAGGGTCGCCGGTTGGCGAAGAGGCCGTTTTATGAAATTTTGTTTTGACATCAGGAAACCTACACTATGATTGACCAACAGTAGTATATATCAGCCTTACTGTCTACCTCCGCATCTTGGCGTTTTCCTCCGTAGCGCCGGTAAAGTCTATTCTGAAGCTTTCCCGGTCGTAAGGGTTCTCACACCGGACCATCACCTCCCCTGAGGTAAAATGATTGCGCACAAACGCAAGCCCTTCCATGGCCTGTTCAACCTTGAGGAGCAGGGGCTCAGTCCCAAGCCTTACCAGAACAGCCTGTTCCAGACCGGCGCTGTCCCTACAGATTTATAGGGGTTATCGAAATTGGCCAGTCCTGCTTTGAGCAGTTCGTTGTAGTCCCGTTCAGCACTACAGGGGCGAATATTACAGGTTCCTCACACACTCCGGTAATCAGCCATCGGTTGATGAACCGTCCTTCAAACAAGGGGTAATTAAGCATAGGGGGTCTCCTCAGTATTTCATTATAGGGAAGCGAAAAGAGGAAGTGATCGACAAAGTATGCTAACTAAGGAGTGACGGTCGCTGAGCTTGTCGAAGCGACCGTCGGTTGCTGACAGCGGTGCCTTCGACAGGCTCAAGCATCGAGCTAATGCCTCAGCATACTTTGTCGATCACTTCTCCCGTTTCTTGGACGCTTCCCAGTAGCCCTCCGCATCGTCAACGATTCCAGTTTTTCTTGGGTCCCTGTTAAGACAAGCAGGAGATTGTCGCCTCGACTGATCGGTGATAGGTGGAGCAAACTCCATATCAACTCGTCTATGTAGTTTGCTCCACCTATCTATGTAGTTTAGTCCACCGATGTGGGATAGTTTATATTGCCTATCGGATTGATAGGTGGACTAAACTACATAGATTTCCAAAATGTAGTTTAGTCCACGCATCTATGTAGTTTAGTCCACCCGTCTATGTAGTTTAGTCCACAAATCTATGTAGTTTAGTCCACCTATCGAATGGCGGTTTTTGCCCCGTTTTTGGTCGTAACTCTTTATACTATATAGATTTATTTTAGCGAAAAAAAAACTTTGAAAAATTCCCTTCTTATAAAATTATAAGAACTATGATAACTAATATAATTAGCCCCTATGAAAATTTGATTACAAGAGGAGACTTTGAGATGTCTGAAAGCTTAGTTCCCATCCCTACCAAACTGGCGTTGATGTTGTCTGCGGAAATAGCGTTGACGCCACCTGAACCACCACCAAAGCCAACCGTGAACACGCCGGAAACGCTCGGCGTAACCCCTCGCTATGTTCTGCAACACAACGCGATTAGCCGATCAATCCAGAACCTATCCGCAACGGCAAAAAAACTGACTGCTATGGCTATGGCGCTCATCCCGTCAGACCTGTCCAACCTTACTGCTGCCTTTACGTTCCCCGAATTCTGCAAGGCGTTAGATATGCCCGTAGGAGGGGAACAGTACAAAATATTTAAGGACGCTGTGAACGAGTGTATGCAATGCGTCATCACCATCGAGACTGAGCCAAACGCGAAAGGAAAAAAAACATGGAAAAAATTTACCTAGTTCAGCGAAACGCAATACAACGAAGAAACCAGCAAAGCGACCATGACTTTCTCTCCAAAACTGGCTGAAGTGTTGCTAGACCTCAAACGGGCATACGCGAAAATCGATCTTCAAGATATGGGTAAGCTCCAGAGCAAGTACGCGCTGCGGTATCTTGAGATTGCAAAGAGCTATTCATATCTACAGGGGCATGACGGCAATCAGGATAATATGTGGTATTTCGTCTGTGCTGTCGAAGAACTTCGTCTGATGTTGAGTGTTCCTGACGGCAGCTATTCTGAAACACGAGATTTTCGGAAAAAAGTCGTAGAGTATCCCCTCAAAGAGATCAACCAAGCGGGTATCGGGCTTGAAGTTACGACGGAAAGTATAAAACAAGGTCGGAATCTGGCAGGCATCAGGTTCAACTGTAAGAAGGTCGCTAAAAAGGTGAGCGTAAA
>JAITNP010000081.1 GCA_031290455.1 Treponema sp.
AGGGCATGCATCTGTTTCCCTTCCTCTTTATCACCATTGCCTGCGGCGCTATTTCTGGGTTTCACGCGACCCAGTCGCCCCTCATGGCCCGCTGTCTTAAATCAGAACGAGAAGGGAGACGGGTATTTTACGGCGCCATGATCGTGGAAGGGGTGGTCGCCCTGATCTGGGCTGCTGCGGCAATGGCTCACTTCGGCAGCCAGGAAGGATTAGCGGCGGCTGGTCCCGCGGCGGTGGTGGTCAATAAGGTGTCCCAGGACCTGATGGGTGTTGTGGGAGGTATCCTAGCAGTCTTAGGGGTGGTTGCCTGTCCCATTACCTCTGGTGATACGGCGTTCAGAAGCGCCCGGCTGACCATAGCGGATTCCCTGCACTTTAACCAGCGGCCGATTAAGAACCGGTTTCTGATCGCGCTCCCCCTGTTTGCGATTGGTATTGCTCTGTGCTTTATCGACTTCAATATCATCTGGCGGTATTTTGCCTGGTCGAACCAGACCCTTGCGACCATAGCGCTCTGGGCCGCAAGCGCGTATCTGGCCAAAACCGGTAAATGCTATTGGATAGCCCTTATTCCCGCGACGTTTATGACGGTGGTGGTCACTTCCTACATTTTCATAGCGCCGGAAGGATTCAAACTGCCATACCTTGTTGGTCCTACCACCGGCATCATTGTGGCCGCTGTTTTGTTTTGCATGTTCATAATCCTCATCGCAGTCAAACAGAAAAATACCCTCAAGGAATAACCCTGAGAGATGCGTCTAGAGACAGTCTGAGGTGGGAGGCCACCTCAGACTATTCTATGGCTGTTAATAGTAATAATGCTATTAAAGAAAATAAGCTTCTTGCCAGGGAGTCCGGTTCTTTCCGGGGTTTAATCGTGCATGCCTATGCGGATATGCGCCGGGACCGGCTCTATGTTATCGGACGCCTTGAGGATGGCAGATCTTTCGTGGTCATGGAATCCCGGTGGCGGCCTTCGGCTCATATTTATGCGCGGGACCAAGACCGGTGTACTGCCCTGCTTGCGGCGCTCCACTATGAGCGGCAACCCGCAGGGTTGGAGGATTTTTCCGGGAAAGAAAAGCTCCTGCTCCTCTGTTTTTCCCGGTATGGGGACAGTGTTACGGCGGCGCGGCTCCTGGAAAACGCCGGTATCAAAAGCCCTGACGCGGATATGAAACCAGCCGATGCCTTTCTTACCCAGCGGTATATCCGGGGACCGGTGGAAATCCGGGGAAGCTGCCGTCCGGGACGGCTCCCGGAACGGCGGGTGGACCTGGTGTTTCCGGATCCGGAAATGGTTCCCCTGGATACCTGGGATAATCCGGATCATGGTTCCGGCCATGTCTGTGGGCAGGGGCTGTTGAAGGTTCCCCTGAGAATCGCTTCCATTGATATTGAAACCGATACCCATGATGGGTCCATTAGGGCGGTGGGCATTGCCTCGGCGGATGCTATGGCATATACTGCGCCGGAATATTCCGGTGGTCTTGTTCGGGTAGTGGCCGTGGATGCCCAGGGACCGGAAACCGGGGCTGCCGGTTCAATGCTACGAGTTATGGTTCATCCTGATGAACGCTCCCTCCTCAAAGCCTTTATCGCCGATATACAAGCCCTGGATCCCGACGTGCTTACCGGATGGAATTTTCTGGATTTTGATTGTAAGTGTCTCGCGGCGCGCTGCAGCTATTACGGCATTCCCTTTGCCCTGGGCCGCTCAACCGATGCGGCCCGGTATTTTTCCGGGGAGGGCCGACGTTCTGCAGCGGCCATAGTACCGGGCCGTCAGGTCATTGATGCGCTCAGGATCCTCCGTTCCGGACCAAAACAGGGCAATTTTTCCGATTATACCTTAGAAACCGTTGCCCAGGCGGTTCTTGGTGAAGGAAAGCTCGTGACCGAAACAGGAACGAATAAGATCGCCGTACTGAACCGGCTTTACCGGGAAAATATCCGTACCTTTGGGGAATACTGTTATCGAGACGCGGAACTGGTATTACGGATTTTAGCGAAGACCGGTCTTTTCCGGTTGACCCTGGAGCGGGCCTGCCTTACCGGGGTTTCCCTGGACAAGGCATGGACCAGTGTGGTCAGCTTTGAGCGGATCTACGGGATGGAGCTGCGGAGAAAGGGCATAAGCCCGCTCCCGGCTGCTTCCACGGTCCCGGTTTCAGGCGCCGCAGGGGGCACCCTCCTTGATCCTCTGCCGGGGATTTTTAACAATATCGCGGTTTTTGATTTTCGCAGCCTCTATCCTACTATCATGCGTACCTTCAATATTGATCCCCTCGCCTATGAACGGGCAATCCAGTTCCCCAAGGATACGCTGCCTCACGCCTCATACATTGTTGCGCCCAATGGGGCGGTCTTTTCCCGGAACCCCGGGCTTTTGCCGGTCCTCATCGCCGAGTACTTCGCTTCCCGGACGCGCGCCCTGGATGCGGGGGATGAAACCGCCGCTCATGTGTATAAGATCCTGATGAACAGTTTTTACGGGGTCTTAGGCACTAAGGCGTGCCGCTATGGCCGCACCGAGTTGGCCGGCGCGATCACTTCCTTTGCCCGGAAGTGGCTGCATCTTTCCCGGGACTGGTTTACCGCAGCGGGGTACCGGGTCATCTATGGGGATACGGATTCGCTCTTTGTGGAAACCACCCTTACCGATGCAGCCGGTTATGGAGACTTCCTGGAACAGTGCGATGGCCTCGCGGCTCAACTTAACCGTTTCCTTACCGAAAGGATACAAGCGGAATATGCCCTGGAATCCTTCATAGAACTCAGGTTTGAGAAAGGATACCGCCGTTTTATGATACCCCCGCTCCGGGGCTTTCATGATGCCGGGGAAAGCCGGGGCAGGGCCAAGGGCTATGGGGGCTATCTCCTCCACCCCGAGGGGGGCGTATCCGTGGAAGTGAAGGGCATGGAAGCGGTACGGAGCGATGCGACCCCCTTGGCCCGGAGAATACAGCTTGAACTGCTGGAACTGGTTTTTTCCGGCGGCGGCGAAACGGCCCTGGGGGAAAAGGTTTTCGAGACCCTGGAACAGCTCCGTTCAGGGAAACTGGACGGGGAACTGATCTACCGTAAACGGCTCTCCCGGCCCCCGGAAACCTATACCTCCTCCACCCCTCCTCAGGTAAAAGCCGCCCGTGCCTTGGGCTGGAAGCAGCGCCGGGGAACCGTGGAATTTGTCTGGACCCTCAATGGCCCGGAACCGGTGAGCCTTCCCCATGCTGCCCTGGACTATGATCATTACATTGATTCCCAGGTACTGCCTGTGGCCCGGTCCATTGCCGGCGCAGCGAACTGGGATATGGCGCTGTTCCCTGCCAAAGGCCGGGACCGGGAGTCATGGCACACAGAAGACAGACAACTGGAACTGGATCTGTAGCAAAAACACCGATGGGCCAATCACGGTGAGCCTATCCCGGTGCCGCTAGACATCCGTGAAACCGTTCCCCCTTCAGAGGACATCCGTGAAGTTGTTCCCCGTTCACCGGACATCCGTGAAACCGCCTCTGTTGGAGGACCTCCCGTATCGGGTGGCAGGCGGGCGCTCAAAAGAGCATCATACCGGGCAAGGATGGCAAGTTCATGGATAAAGGCTTCCGGAGCTTGGAGTCGCTGTTTCGCGTTTTCAAGTTCCTGGCTGATTTCCCTGGTCTTCTGGAGGGCTGCTTGGCGCTGAGGCAGTTCATCTCCCTTGGCGTAGTAGAGACCGCCGATATCCTTGAGGGCCTCGGAAAAATGCACCATGGTTTCTGCGTAGCGGACCATCCGGGAAGCCTCCGTATCTCCTGAATCAGCGAGGAGGATAGTCGCGGTCTTTTCAGAGGGACTACCAGAGCTACGGGCCTGGGTGTTTTTTACCCGGAAGGTTGCCCGGGGTGGTTCATTCCCTTGATTTTGGGGAGGAATCCGGTAGTGTACTAACAGGGTCTTGTAATCTCCCTGATAGAGAACGGGAAGACGGTAAAAAATGCGGTTATTTTCAATCCGGTGGGGATACCCCCAGGCTTCCAGGATCTCAATCCCCGGCATAAACTCCAATTCCATTTCCAGGTCCCTGGCCGCCGGAACCGCTATCCGTTCAAACTCCTTATCGGTGTCGAAGATATGCTGTAGCATTTCTCTGCTGCTTAAAGAACGGGAATTCCCCTGCCCCTGCTCCGCCAGGAACCGCAGGAATTCCTCATTGAAATTACCCCCCACTCCCAGGGTGGAAAGCGCAATTCTCTGCTGCCGATAGGCTTCCAGGGGCTGGTAGATCAAGGCTGAGGTTGCGGCGCCCTGAAATTCAAAGGTACAGACCTCGGTATTGCTATCCTCACCGGTGCCGGACACCGTTCCTTCAAAATACCGGTATTCATTACCGTTTTTCAGCTCCACCTGAAACGTGATAGGACTATGATCTGATTCATTGTACCCATAGTTCTGCACATACACCCGGTATTGCCCCTGGGGCGGGTGATACCAGAATACATTTTCCACTGGTTGCGTGGTTTCTCCTGCCACGTTTCTGTCTACGTCCAGCCAGCCCCCAGTGGAATCGGTTTTATGACCGTAATTTATCTCCTCGCCGCCGGGGGGTATCACGTGAAGGTCCATATCGTGCCGGTTGTACCAGATCAGGGAAATCTGGATATCCCCGGAATGGGCCAAGGCCTTGGCAAGCCGGGCGGATAACTCGGTCCCATCAGAACAGAGGAGTACCAGGTTCATCGCACCCTCCTGGTAATTGATCAGGGCCTGTTCATATCCCAGGGTAAGACCAGGCTCAAGGGTGGTTCCTCCTGCGGGGGAAAGGGTATTGACCGCCTCAAGGAATTGCTGCCGTTTTTGGGGGCTGTCCATCCGAGTCGATTCAAAAATCACCTGGGCGGTATCGTTAAAACCTACCAGCCCCAGGGAATCAATCTCCCGGATTTTGTTCATGAAGCTCCCCATGGATTCCTTAACCCAGGCGATCTTATCGTCCTCCTCCATGGAACGGGAAGTATCGATCACCAAGACCAGGTTCAGGGGAGGAAGCTCCGGGAAAGGCTGGCTCTTCCCCTGGAGCCCGATCTGGAGGATACCCTCCTGTCCTTGACTGCTCACCTGGGTTAACCGGTTATAGAGGGAGATGCCCACCATATCGGTTTCCGGCTCTGGGTAGTGGTAATCAAAAGCAGCGATATACGAATCCCCATCGATCTCCTCGGGGGGTACGATGATTCCCCGGTTCGCACGGTACCGATTCCGGGTACCCAAGGAGGAACTTTCGGAAAATCCCTCACCGAAAAGACTGCAGGAGATACTGAACACGATGATAACCAGGAGTAACCCTTTCATCCTATGGCGGCCCCCCTTTGACCAGGTCAATTCGCTACATCGGAACGGACAACCCGGAAGCCAATATAACTGGTCCGGGTACGGTGGGCAGCATGTGCTCGATTAGCCGAGCGCAGGAACCGGGCTTCGCTGTACCAGCTCCCCCCGCGTATCACCGCATCAGCATCTATGGAGCCGTTCAGGTCTTCGGTACTATAGGCTGGCTTATACTGATCCCAGCACCACTCATAGACATTCCCATGCATATCATACAAATCCCACGCATTTGGCGTGAAATTTCCCACCACCGTCGTCTTGGTCCGGTATAGCCCCGTGGCCTTGCCATTATAGGGATAATTCCCATCATAGTTGCCCTGATCCGTGATGAAATTATTCCCCGTATTAAAAGCGGTGGCAGTACCTGCCCGGCAGGCATACTCCCATTCAGCTTCCGTGGGCAAGCGATAGCCATTGGCATTATGATTCCAGGTTACTTCTGTTTCAGTTATCGTATACGCGGGCTTCAGCCCTTCCTTGATGCTCCGGGCATTACAGTACAGGACCGCATCGAACCAGCTTACCTGCTCCACCGGCAGATGCGCGCCCTTGAATCTGCTGGGATTCGTCTCCATTACCGCCTCATATTCCTGCTGGGTTACTTCATACTTCCCCATATAAAAACTGCTCATCATGACCTGATGCTGTATTTCATCGGGATCTCGGGAAATTTCCGAACCAGGGCTGCCCATGGTAAAGACTCCGGCGCCTATTGTTACCAGTCTTTTAAGGCTATCCTCCGTATCCCCCGCAGGAATATCCCTTTCAGCGGTTGGTATAGAGGCAGCGGCTTGTATTGGGGCGCTAGTCTTGGTAAGTACCTGCGCAAGTTCGGATAGTATGGCCAGATCGTCGGTAACGACCGTATATTCTATTTCCCCTTCGCTTAAAAGACCCGCATCATCGGTATTCAATATAAAAGCCATAACCAGATTCGTGCCTCTCAGGTTCAACGCATCCCCCACCAGGACATACCCGGCATTGATTATCCTTCCTATGGCCTTAACGCTGTCGGCATCAATGATTCCCGAATATGATATGGTAAGTCCGGTACTCCCGGGGTTAATCGTTGCCGCCCAGGGGAAGAGGGCATATTTCCCGCTCTCAGCGATGGCAATGGCCAACAACCGAGTCAACAGCGTGGTTTCTACCCCGCCGCTTGCAGGGGTATAAAAAGGCAGCACCGCAAGCTTGGGCAAACCGGTATCTCCTTGCAGAGCGTTTATCATTTTTTGAGCTATATCCGGCAAAGCGGTTCGCAGCGCTCGTATTTCATGGTATTTCTGATAATCCCCGGCCAGCAACTGCAAGGTCTCCGTGTTTACCATATCGATAATCACCAGATTGCTATCCGCCAATACCTCGGTATGTACGATTATCACAAAATCGGCGTTAAAGGATTTTTTTACGTCATCCCCATTGGCGGTATCCGAATCCCTGGATTGCAGCGCCTGTATGATATCGCTGAAATTGGTATGAGCGGGTATCACCGTAAAGGCGTTACGGATACGCTCCTGGTTTGCCAGGAGTATCATAACGGTTTCCGTATCGCCGCTGCTTTTACCGCTAAAAGGCAACAACGCCAGGGTCGGCTTTGTCTGCGCCTGAGCAGCAAGTGAGAGGGTAAGTCCCAGGAACAACATGAGGGATAATAACCCCGGCAATCTTTTCATGATATTGTTTCTCCTTAATCATAATAATTTTAATATATCCGCGTGAGAATCGCAAGTTCTCCAATGACCAGACATCGCTATAGCCCTCTTGACAATATCTGAGGGTATGTGGTATAATTTTTTGCGTTATATGCTGATATAGATATAACAGGTAACTTCCTGGGTATTAATCACAGACGCTGAGGAATATACGCGGGAAAAGGGCGCATAAAAGAAGTTAGGCGCAATAACCCCCTAAATTTGACTGAAAATATAGAAATAACTATTGACAAAAAGAATTATTTGTATAATAGTCTTTGGTAAGGGAAGTGCCTTTTCCCATTCATATCCTGGTAGAAGGAGGTTTATAGTGAGCTTGCGTGAAACTGACGACACGGATAGTGACCCTTACGGTAGTAAGAATAATACCGCGGGCCGCTATAAACTGTCCGCCATCTTCTTACGGTAAATAATCATTGTCTAGTGTCCTCTAAACGTGAAGTTTTTTAACTTCAGTTTCTCAACACAAGCGGACCATTCCGAAAGGCGCTGTTTAGCGTCCACTATTACTGGAGGATACTCTTATGAAAGAACAAATTTTATCAATTATTAATGCCGAATCAATTGATATAACAAATCTCAAAACACTCTTTTCTCAAATAAACACGGTGGATATTGCCGAAGTATTTGAAAATTTAAGCAAAGAAAAAATAATCCAGCTGTTCCGCATTTTGCCCAAAACGATCGCCGCCGATGTATTCGCGTATATGGACGCCAATGAACAGCAAATTATCACCGAAGCCCTCACCGATGTGGAAGTCAGTGAAATTATGAATAATCTGTTTGTCGATGACGCGGTAGACTTTATTGAAGAATTGCCGGCCAATGTGGTGAAACGGGTGCTGCAAAATGTTCTTCCCGAAAAACGAAAACTCATCAATCAAATATTGCAATATCCCGATGATTCAGCCGGCAGCATCATGACCACGGAGTATGTGGAG
>JAITNP010000144.1 GCA_031290455.1 Treponema sp.
CGGCTGGTACGCTCCTCCGCATGAACATGGAGTTCACAGGCCCACAGGAGGGTCAGCAGTATCGAATGGTAATAGGCTTCCCGTTCAGCGTACCCTTCCTTACCGCTGTACAGAACCGAGAGGATATTGGCCAGGGTCCGGTTCATGGCGTCAAAAACACGCGGGAACTCCCGGGTGCGCAGGCCCTGAATGATATCGAACCGGACCGCACCCTGCTGTTCTGGTGCCATATCGACTGAACCTCCTGGACCAGAGAAACCAGGAGGGGTGGAATGGCCCCCGTACCCCAATAGCAGTACCGGCGATGAGCCTGGTCAGGGGGGATGAACAGGGCAATGAGGATGATAATTGGATTCTATGACCATGAGCCTATCTTACTTACTCACATCTTCATAGATGACTGGGTACTAGAAGCGCTATCGCAGCTCGTGCCAGAACCCGAGCGTAAGCGCCCCAGGGATTTTCCTACCCCAGGAGGCCGCTGATTATCTGCCTGCGATCTCAATCGCATATTCCGAATTGAAAAATAGTCATTGACTTCTTTATTTCGTTGGTGTAAGCTAGTAAAAACGTGGAGTATGTGGAGTATAATGAGATATTTTTGCAAAACTTAGATTACACTGACCAAGAATCGCCCTTGTTTTGGGATCAGGTCCTTGGCGGTGCAGTATACATAAATGAAAGGAGTGTGTCGTATGAAAAAGGAATTTGGATTGGCCATGGTGGTCATGGCGCTGTTTACGGTAGCGGCTTGTAGCGGTAAAAAAGAATCCGCTGCCAGCGGCGGGACGGTTGCAGGCGGAAAATCGCTGAACATTGCAATCATTTCTAATGTCGGTGTGGACGATGGATCTTTTACCCAAGATTGCTACCAGGGGATTCTTGCGTATACTAAAGAAAACCCTAACGCAAAAGCCAGATCCATCAAGGAACCGGATATTGGTAAACTGATTGATGCTGCATCGCAAATTGTTGCGGATTACGATGTTTTAGTGTTGCCGGGGTTTCAGTTTGCGGCCATTGGATCGGTCGCAGTCAATAATCCTGACACAAAATTTATTTTGGTTGACGCGAATCCGACCGATAAGGGCAATACCGTTGAATTGGCCAATGTCTATGCAATGACCTTTAAGGAGCAGGAGAGCGGCTTTTTTGCCGGGGTTGCGGCGGCGCTTGAGACTAAAACCGGCAAGGTGGCGGTGGTGAACGGCATAGCCTTCCCGTCAAATGTAAACTATCAATATGGTTTTATGGCAGGGGTAAATTATGCCAATAAAAATTACGGCGCCAGTGCGCAATACCTTGAATTGCCTTCGTATGCCGGAACAGATGTGACCGGCGCTCATGTGGGGGGAAATTACATCGGCGCTTTTTCGGATCAGCCCACCGGAAAAGTAGTCGGAAATACCCTTATCAACACCGGGGTTGATGTCATATTTGTTGCTGCCGGTGACAGTGGTCACGGCGTGTTTGCTGCGGCAAAAGAAGCAAACAGCGTTCACGTTATCGGGGTTGATGTCGATCAATACGATGAAGGGGCAAACGGAAATACGAACATCGTTTTAACTAGCGTGGTAAAAGTTATGAATGTCAATGTGACCCATCAATTAGAAGCAATTGGTAATGGTTCTTTTACCGGTAAAAATGAATTACTTGATTCTGCCTCGGATTCTACCGGCTACGTTAATACTCCGGGACGCAATCAGCTTGCGGCAAACACCCTGGCAAAGTTAGAAGCGGTGGCGCAGCGTATGAAAAAAGGAGAGATTATTCCGCCGAGTAATTTCAGTCAAGGCATTACGCCTACCGATTTCCCAGGGTTGTAATGACAATCCACCCTTAGGGCCCTCACATGAACGATGCATATATCGTGGAAATGAGGCATATTACGAAGAAATTTCCTGGAATTGTGGCGAATGATGATATTAGCCTGCACATCAGGCGTGGGGAAATATTTGCTTTGCTGGGAGAAAATGGCGCCGGTAAATCCACGCTGATGAGTATGCTCTTCGGCATGTACGAACCGGATGCCGGGGAAATTGTTGTACGGGGCAAACCAGTAAAACTATCCTCATCAAATGACGCGGCAGCCCTTAACATCGGCATGGTACACCAGCATTTTAAGCTTGTGCAAAATTATACGGTTACCGAAAATATTGTATTGGGGGTGGAGCCGGAAAAACGTCTTTTCGGGTGTATCCCGTATGTGGATACAAAAAATGCGGTGGAACAGATTCGCAATTTATCTAAATCCTATGGGCTGGAAGTAGATCCCAATGCCATTATTGAGCAGCTTCCTGTTTCCACGCAGCAACGGGTGGAAATATTGAAAATGTTGTACCGCGACGCAGAGATTCTGATTTTCGATGAACCCACCGCGGTACTCACCCCGCAGGAAATCGAATATCTGTTGCAGATTATGCAGGACCTGCGCAAGAGTGGTAAAACAATCATTCTGATTACCCATAAGTTGGAAGAGATAAAAAAGATCGCGGATCGCTGCGCCATACTGCTGCATGGCAAATTGGTACAAATCCTTGATGTGGCAGCTACTACTACCCGGGAAATGGCCAGCCTGATGGTAGGACGGGACATTTCGCCCATCATAGAGAAAGCGCCACCCAATTTTGGGGATGTCGTGCTGGATGTTCGCCATATCACCGTGCACAATGAAGATGCATTTGATGTGGTAAAAGATGTCTCCTTTGCGGTACGTGCGAATGAGATTTTTGCCATTGCAGGGGTTTCGGGAAACGGACAGGTGGAACTGACCGATGCCATCTGTGGTCTTACCAAAATCACCTCGGGGACGGTGATGCTTTCCGGTGTTGACATCACCCAACATTCCATTCGCCAACGCATCGAAGCAGGCATTGCCTACACTCCAGAGGATCGGCACCGTTTTGGGGTGGTGCTGGATTTTACGTTACAGGACAATCTGGCCCTTAAAACCTATTACAAATCGCCGTTTTCCCGTAACGGGATCCTTAATCAGGAAACCTTTGAAGCATGCAGCGCATCTCTTACGCAAAAGTTCGATATTCGAAGCGCGCAAGGGGGACGCACGATTACCCGCTCCATGAGCGGCGGCAATCAACAAAAGGCAATCGTGGCCAGAGAAATCGCCCGGGATGCGCCCCTGCTCATCTTTGTGCAGCCGACCCGGGGCCTTGATATTGGCGCCATTGACACTATTCATCGGCAGATTTTAGCGGAACGGGACAAAGGAAAAGCCATCTTACTCATCTCTTTGGAATTGGAAGAGATAATGGCCTTGTCTGACACGATTGGCGTTATGTATAACGGTGAATTGCTGAAAGTGGCGGATGCGGCGACCCTTTCCACCAATGAAGTCGGCAAATACATGATGGGGGTGCGCACATGAGAGACCGTACCACACAGAACCGGCGGCACGTTTTGCTTTCTACCCTTGACCTGGTGGTTGACGACAAGACCAGCGCTATCGCAATCGCCGTCATTTCTATCCTCTTGAGTTTGATTGCCGCTGCTATCTTTTTGTTGCTGATGAAGACGAATCCCTTCGAAGCATTTGAGGCTTTATTGAAAGCAAGCGGCTTCAGGGCAAAAGCGCGGTATAGCCTGAATCAAGGGATGTTGACCGATTTTACCGGCTTTTTGGGTATCCTGGCGCCAATGATCCTGTCCGCGCTGGGGGTCATTATCGCCATGCGTACCGGTCTTTTCAATATTGGCATTTCCGGTCAGATGATTGCCGCCGCCAGCATAGCAACGGTCTGTATCGGCTACAGCGGCTTACCTTCAGTCTTAGCGAAACCGCTGGTAATCGTGATTGGCATAGTGGTAGGCGGCGCTTTGGGAGCCTTGGTCGGTTTTTTGAAATACCGTTTTAATATCAACGAAGTGGTTTCCACCATCATGATCAACTACATTGTCAATTATGTCGCTGGTTTTTTCATAAACACTTATTATATTGACATCATAACCCGGTCTTCTTTGGTATGCACAGAGGAAGCGCGCCTTACGATACAAGGACGTACCTTATTCGGGCAACAGGTTACCTTCCCCATTGGAATTGTGTTGGCCTTTGCCAGTGTTTTTATCATACGTTTTCTGCTTAATCGCACCACCCTTGGCTATGAGTTGAAGGCGGTTGGGCTCAACCGGGACAGCGCCCGATATGCCGGTATTCATGTGGGAAGCCGTATGGTAATCGCCATGTTTATTTCAGGCATGTTTGCCGGATTAGCCGGAGTAACCTACTATGTGGGGCATTTCAACACGATCGTGCCTAAAGATTTACCTGCAATGGGGTACGATGCCATCGCAGTGTCATTACTCGGCAATCTAGATCCGGTGGGCAGCATTTTTGCGTCTATCATTATCACGATTTTTCAGCGGGGAAGCGTTTATATGAGTTCCGTTACCGGAGTCCCCAAAGAGATTACAGCGGTGGTTACCGGTATTATTTTGGTGTTCAGCGCCTGCGGTACGTATATGCGCGCTGTTGCCAATAAACAGCGGGATAGACTGCTGGAAACGTCGATAAAAAAGCAAGGTAGCTGCTGATGGATACAATTCTGATAGATGGTATGAGCTTTGCGTTACCTGTGTTCATAATAGCCGTGGGCGGTATTTATTGTGAAAGGAGCGGCATTGTTATGCTGGCCCTGGAGGGGCTTCAGGGCTTTGGCGCTTTTGTGGGCGCTGTGGCAGTGGTGTTTTGTGAGCAGCAATTCGGCAGCAGTCCCTATTTGCCCTTCCTGGCGATGGCAACTGCGATTATTGGCGGCGCTTTCTACTCAATGCTGCACGGGGTATTGTGTGTGCGTTTCCGCGCAAATCAAATTATCAGCGGTGTGGTGGTCAATATTCTTGCAGTGGCCTTAACGACCTTTCTAACCAGTGTCATGAACCTAATGCTCACCGGTAATGGGTCTAACAAGTTTCAATTCAGTGTTTCTCCTCGTTTTACCCTTCCTGTTTTGAGTTCCATTCCGGTACTCGGTGGTCTTTTTAAAAACATGTACCCTTTTGAAATAGTCATTTTGATTATCGCGTTTCTGATGTGGTACGTATTGAATCACACCAAATATGGTTTGCGTTTACGCGCCTGCGGTGATAACCCCCATAGTCTTGATGCTGCGGGGGGTAATGTCGATCAGGTTCATTTTTCCGCGGTGATGATTTCCGGCGCTTTGGCTGGTCTGGGGGGCATTTGTTTTGCCTATTCCATTTCCGCCAGTTTTGGTCCGAACATTTACATGGGCTATGGCTTTCTTGCCATAGCCGCCTTTATATTTGGCAATTGGAAAATCTTACCGACTTTTGCAGTATGCCTGTTTTTCGGTTTTGCCCGTTCGGGCGGTTATCAACTCATCCAGGCATTAGGTTTAACCAGCAACTTCTCTGATTTATTGATGATAATTCCCTATGTGCTCACCCTGTTCTTGCTCATCTTCTTTTCAAAGCAAAACCACCCACCGCGAGCTTCCGGTGAAATTTTCGATAAGGGAAAACGATAGGGAACGTTTTCAATGGAGAGCGCTGCTTTGGAATATCACTAAAAAAACACATGACTTACATACTGGTCAATCAGCACCAATATCCCCAAAACCGCTACATATACCGAGAAGCCCCAGAGAGAATGTTCCCGGACTAGGTTAAGCATGAACCGTACCGAAAAGAACCCCACCACCGCAGCCGCAAGGGTTCCCGCTATGATGGGCGCCATCCCGATACCTGCTACTGCGGGGCTGCCGCTGAAAACGTCCTTGAGCTGTAAGACCAGGGCGCCCAGAATGGCGGGGATGGATAACAAGAAGGAAAAGCGAGCCGCAAAGCCCCGGTCCAATTTCCGGGAGAGTGCCCCTGAGAGGGTGGACCCCGACCGGGAAACCCCGGGGATGATGGCTACCCCTTGGAGTATCCCGATGATAAGGGCATCTATCCACCCCATTTCTGTTTCACCCTTGATGCTGCCGGGCCGTTTGGACAGAAGATCCGAAACCATGAGCAGCGCCGCGGTAATCAAAAAGGCGAACCCCAGGAAGGTGGCTGACACAAAGGCGTCTTCAATGGCGTCCTTGAAAACCAATGCCACGATGACCGCCGGTATGGTCGCCAGGATGAGGAAGCCCGTGAGCCGCTGCATGGGCCGGCGCAGGATATTCCAAATATCCTTCCATAAGACAACAAAGACCGCAAGTAAGGTACCTACATGGACCATGGTATCGAAGAGCAGGGCCGGCTCGGAAATACCAAAAATTTTCTGAAAAAGCACTAAATGACCGGAACTGCTTATCGGCAGAAACTCGGTAATACCCTGAATGGCCCCCAGGATAAGGGCTTCAAATATAGTCATACCGATACTATACCAAGATTTTAGGGGCGGTGCAAGGCGGGGTAGCAGGACGCACTTATACGTTCTTCTTGCTTATTAAGCGAAAGGACCAGTAAATCATGTTTAAAAACAGTCCCATAAAAATGGTCATTCCCCAAGTCGTTTGGTGTTCAAAGGGATTCATAATCCGGTCGCCAATATCGTACATCAATTCAAAGGGTTCGGTTATAATATCCCAACTATTCCATCTGAGATACCTCCCCAGATAGACACCAAAACTTCCAATAAATAAGAGTACCATTGATAGGATGGTAACATAGGTCCGTTTGATTTTTTTATACATAATCCGCTCAATATCCCACAAACTTAAGAATCCAAACAGTAATCCAGTCCACGCAAATGATAGTATTAAGAGTAAATCAAACCAAATCGGCATGGATGATTGCAGTCGTAAATGAAATAAATCGGTGAAAATATACGGGGCATTGGGGAAAAACAGTAACCAAAAACATAATAAGATAAAAATTGCAACTTTTGATTTTTGAATAGCTGGTTTAACCATCGAAAAACTGGTCAATGCCCAGGGGATAAAGGCCAAAAATAAATTCCAGTTTAAAAATAGGAAGACTTTAGTACCGGTATACATGCATCGTACCAGGGAGAAACAAAAACAAAAGCAGGTTAATACCCCCATAAACACTGTTTCATACAATCGATGGGCATCTTTTAGACGCTTAAACATAGCTATTATTCCCCCAATACGAATCCTAATGCTTAAAGTGCCGTGTTCCGGTAAAGACCATGGCAAGCCCCAGCCGGTCGCAGGCTTCAACCGCGAGCTGGTCGTTCATTGAGCCTCCCGGTTGGATGATGGTTTTGATCCCCGCCGCCGCCGCCGCTTCCACCACGTCCGGGAAGGGGAAAAAGGCGTCCGAGGCCAGGACCCGTGCGGGACTGCGGTCACCGGTACCCGCTTGAGCGGCGGCGGCAATGGCGCGGGCGCTCCGGTTCAGGGCCAGTTCCGCCGCCCCGATACGGTTGGTCTCGCCGCCACCGATACCCAGGGCGGCACGCTCCTTCACCACCACGATGGCATTGGATTTCACATAACCTACCGCCCTGAGCCCAAAGAGTAGGTCCGGGATGTCCGCCGGTTCCGGAGCAGCCTTGGTAACCACCGCCCACTTTTCCAGGAGCTTCCGGTTCGTCTCTTGAACCAAAAGGCCTCCATCCACAGCAATACATTCATGGGTTTCCCGGGGTGCGTGGGGAGCCTTCATGATACGGAGGTTTTTCTTTTTTTTGAGTATTTCCAGGGCTTCGGCGTCAAAATCCGGAGCAACGACGATTTCCAGAAACAGCTCTGACAAGTGCTCCGCTACCGCAGGATCCACCGGAACATTACAGGCCAGGATGCCGCCGAAGATGGACACCGGGTCGCAGGTATAGGTCTTGGTGTATGCCTCCGCAAGATTCGTACCCAAGGCGATACCGCAGGGGGTGTTGTGCTTAACCACCACACAGCACACCGGCATGCCCGTGCCGGTATCACTATCCGGCAGCAGCCGGAGTACTGCATCTTCTCCCTGGGGCCTGGTTCCATCTGCGGGAAGTCCGAAAGCACACGCCGCTTTCCAAGCCAGGTCCAGGTCTCGGAGGTTATTATAACCCAGCTCCTTCCCGTGCAGTTGTTCCATGGAGGCAAGGGCGCCTCGTTGGTCGGTATGGAAATACAGGGCCGCCGACTGGTGTCCATTTTCGCCGTACCGCAGGGATTGGGCTTTCTTGAGGGACAGGGGCCAGTACCGGGGATACTCCTCATCCAACAGGTACCGGGCAACGGCGGCATCGTAGGCCGCGGTCAGATCAAAGACCTTGCCCGCAAGTCGCCGGCGGAATGCCTCTGGTACGGTTCCCGCCTTCAACCCCCCGATGACCTCCGCATAATCTGCTTGTTCGGTGAGGACGATCACATCCCGGTAATTCTTGGCCCCCGAGCGTAGCATGGTAGGCCCTCCAATGTCAATGAATTCAATGGTTTCTTCCAGGGGAAGCCCTGCCTGAACCTGCTCAAAGAAGGGATAGAGGTTGACACACACCACATCAATGGGGGCAAATCCCTGTTTTTCCAGGGTCGCTTGATGAGACGCATCGTTCCTCCGGGCAAGCAGGCCCGCGTGAATGGCGGGGTGCAGGGTCTTTACCCGGCCATCCAGACACTCCGGGAAGCCGGTTATTGCCGACACATCGGTTACGGGGATGGCATGTTTCTGCAAATACCCTGCGGTCCCCCCGGTGGAAAGAATTTCCCAACCGGTTCCGGCCAGGAACGATGCCAGGTCAATAATGCCGTTTTTATCATACACACTGATCAACGCCCGTTTTTTCATCATGCCTCCATGCATACCAATAACCTCGTCAGAATAGACAAACACCTTTTTTGCATAATGAACTTTTTTTAAGATATTGACAAGGTTTTTAAACCGGCGATATAGCTTGGAATTGAATATGAGGTCCGCGGATTACCGCAGATTATGTAACAGAAATCCGCGCTAATCCGCATCTTTCCACGGACGCTTTCTTATCGCTGGATCCGCGCCGACCCGCCCTGAGCAAAGGCTTCCACCTGATCCAGGCTCACCATGGAGGTATCCCCGGGGGTGGTGGTGAGCATGGCGCCGTGGGCCCAGCCGAGCTTGAGGGCTTCCTCCGGTGTTTTGCCGGAGAGCAGCCCGTAAAAGAGGCCCGCCGCAAAGCCGTCACCGCCGCCGACCCTATCGTACACATCCAGCTCGCCGGTGGGGGATACATAGCTCTTACCGTCAAGCCAGAGTACCGCGCCCCAGGAATGGCGATTGGTGGAGTGCACCTCCCGCAAGGTAGTAGCCACCGCCTTGATGTTGGGGAAATCCTTGACCACCCTATCCATCATACCGAAGAAGGTTGAAGGATCAAGCTTGCCCTTGGATTCCACCTCCGGCCCCTTGAGGCCCAGGCCCTTCTGGAGATCCTCCTCGTTGCCCACCAGGACATCCACGAACCCTACGATTTTACGCAGGGTCCGGGCCGCCCCTTCGCTGGCCTGTTCCGGGGTGAGTCCCTGTTCCGCCGCAGCCACTGCCCAGAGCTTTGCCCGGTAATTCAGGTCAAAGGAAACCACTGCGCCGGCCTTTTTCGCCGCTTGCATGGCCTCAATGACCAGTTCCGGAGTAGTGGGGGACAAGGCCGAGAAGATGCCCCCGGAATGAAACCAGCGAATGCCCTTGGAGAACAGGGCGTTCCAGTCAAAACTGCCGGGTTTAAGCCGGCCTGCCGCCTCATTGGAGCGATTATAAAACACCACCGGCGCCCGTACCCCTTGGCCCCGGTCGCTCCACACGATAGCCATGTTTGGCCCCCGCACCCCGTCAAAGGCAAAACGCTGGTAGTAGGGGGTTACTCCCGCCTTCTGCACCGCGTACTCAATCCGTCTCCCGATAGGGTAGTCCACCATGGCGCTGGCAATGGCGGTCCTCATCCCGAAACAGGTAGCGAGATTGGTAGCCACGTTGTATTCCCCCCCGGAAACATGCAGGGAATAGGTACTCGCCTCGGCAAAGGGAATGATCCCCGGATCGAGCCGGGTAACCAAGGCCCCCAGGGCGAGCAAATCATGGGTTGTCCCGCCGGCGGCGGGAATTGATAATGGTGCCATCATAATACCTCCTAAGCATTATAGGTTGCCGCGCTGGTATTGCCTCCATGACCGGTCCAGTTGGTATGGAAGAATTCACCCCGGGGCTTGTCTAGCCGTTCGTAGGTATGGGCGCCGAAGTAATCCCGCTGGGCCTGGAGCAGGTTGGCCGGGAGCCGCTCGCTCCGGTACCCGTCGAAATAGGCCAGGGCGCTGGTGAGGGCCGGGGCGGGGATGCCGTTGGTTATGGCCGCCGCAACGACCCGGCGCCAGGAACCCTGGGCATCCTCAATAACCCCGGTGAAGAAGGGATCCAGGAGCAGGTTTTCCAGGTCCGGCTTTTTATCAAAGGCTTCTTTGATCTTCCCCAGGAATACCGAGCGGATGATACAACCCCCCCGCCACATCAGGGCAATGCCGCCGTAGTTGAGGTTCCACTTGTATTCTTTGGCCGCCTCCCGCAAGAGGAGATAACCCTGGGTGTATGACACCACCTTGGCGGCGTAAAGGGCCTTCTCCACATCCGTGATGAAGGTTTTGGCATCACCGGGGGTCGTGATCTTAGGCCCAGAGAAAACCTTGGAAGAATGAACCCGTTCCTTTTTAGCTGCCGAGAGACAGCGGCTGAACACCGCTTCCCCAATCAGGGTAAGGGGCACCCCCAAGTCCAGGGCCGCCATGCCGGTCCACTTGCCGGTTCCTTTCTGCCCTGCGGTATCCAGGATCTTCTCCGCCAGCGGCTGACCATCGGTGTCTTTAAACCTGAGAATATCCCGGGTAATCTCGATGAGGTAACTGTTCAGGTCCCCGTGGTTCCATGCGTCAAAGACATCCCCCATCTCATCATAAGAAAGACCCAAAACACGCTTGAGCAGATCGTAGGTTTCACCGATAAGCTGCATGTCCCCGTATTCAATACCATTATGGATCATTTTGACGAAATGCCCCGCACCGTTCTCCCCAACCCAGTCGCAACAGGGGACATCCCCTTCAACCTTTGCCGCAATTGCCTGAAACACCGGCTTTATCAAAGGCCAGGCTGCGGAAGATCCCCCCGGCATCAGGGATGGCCCGGTCAAGGCCCCCTCCTCGCCCCCTGAAACTCCAGTACCGATATACAGCAGCCCCTTGGACTCCACCAATGCGGTACGGCGCATGGTATCCTGATAATTGGAATTCCCCCCGTCGATGATGATGTCTCCCGGTTCAAACATCCCCAGAATATGCTCAATGGTATCGTCCACTGCCACGCCGGCCTTTACCATGATCATGACTTTCCGGGGCCGCTTGAGCACGGCGGTAAGCGAAGCCAGGTCATGGTGGCCGCTGATCCGTTTCCCCGCCCCCCGGCCTTGGATGAAGCTATCCACCTTGGAAACGGTCCGGTTATACACCGCCACCCTAAAGCCCTTGCTCTCCATGTTGAGGACGAGATTCTCCCCCATGACCGCCAACCCAATAAGACCGATATCAGCCTCCGCGTTTCCCATATTGAATACTCCTTCGCTTGTATCGTTTTACGACCTGATAGCATATCTGTCAAGGCTCTGCGAGGCGCTTGGGAAAGGGATATAGCTCGCTCAGGACATTGCTCCATACCCTTGAAAATCGATCGCTTTTTAGGGTATTTTGTAACATAGCATCGTAATGGAGATGATAGGATGGGACGGATAAAGAGTGCGTTGGAAATTGCCCTGGAAAAGACCGAATCGGTAAAGAGCGATAAGGCTGGTATCGGGCAATTTGAGGCTAAACAGCAGGGAAAACGGCTGGCCAATGAATTTCTGGAGGATCCAAAAAAATCTTTGGAGGAAGCCTTAAAAAAGGCCCCCAAGGAAGAGCAGGCGGCAATCAAACAGGGGATATTCGATGTGCTGATATCCCAGATTACCCTTCCCGCCTCAAAGGATGATGAAAAACGTATTGAAGCGGTGGGCAAGGGGCTGCAAATGGTTATTGGGGATCCCCGGTTTGCCGCCCTGTACAAGCAGTTTGTCCAGGTCCTTTCCCACTATTTTGACGAAGTGGCCCGGTACGAGGAGGCGATCAAGCACCAATACGCCCCCAAACTACGGCAAAAGGAAGAGGAATTGGCCCGCCGTCTGGGACGGCACGTCCAGCTTGACCCCTTTCAGGACCCGGAATTCATAACCTTCTACAATAAGCATATAAACACCCTCAAGGAAAACTACCAGACCACGGTGGAGCAGGTCCGGCAGCAGGCGCTCCTGTTGTTTGCAAAGAAAGCGGTGAGCAAGGGGCAGTGATCAGTTTTGTTGCGTCACGAGAAACCGCTCCCGGCGCTGGCCCGCTGCTCCCTGTTCACGATGGGCTGCGCCCTATTCCTGGTGTTTTCCGCCTGTTCCCGGTCGGAGCCGCGGATTCCTTACGGCGTCATACGGCTGGTGTATTACCAGGGCAGTGTGCGGGCGGAAGAACGATTTTCCTTCTTTATTATTGCCGAGGATGATGACGGCATTGAAAACATTGATGCCTTGTACCTGTACCATGACCGGGAAGGACTGTGCTGGCTGTTAACCCATGAGGATTGGGTTACCTTTGAGGAGGAGGGCGCCACCTGGATCGGGAGCCGTAGTATTGCCATGCCCGGTAATGAGGGCCTTCCCCGGGGACAATTCCGGGCGGTCCTGGTGAATAAGGGGGGGGAGCGGACTGAGCGGACCTTTAGTTTTGACCTTCCCGCAAATCCCCGCTATCCTTTCCCGTCCTTCACCATCCGCGAGGGACAGTATATGATTGATTCGAAGTACCCGGAAAACTTTTTTATCTGTTATGATGGGGAGGGTAATTATCTGCAAACCCTACCGGTGGTGCATTTCGATGGGCCCCTGTCGAACATGGGCCTTCCTCCATCCGTCCGGTCAGTGGCCCTGTGGGCTGAGGACACGGAATACTATATTGCCGCGTTAACCAGTGTCAGCCCCATACGATAACGGCGTCCGGCGGATAAGAAGTTATGTGCTCCGAGCCGGGCGCATGAGTGATGCCCAGCGGCGGGCTTATGAAACCGGCTTTACCCGTCACGGTCTTCCCGTGGTATCTGAGCCGGTGGCGTATCAAACCATCTTCGGTAACGACCACCCCGTGATTATCGAGATTGGCTTTGGTATGGGCATAGCCACTGCCATGATTGCCCAGGACCATCCTGACATCAACTACCTGGGCATCGAGGTCCACCGTCCGGGTATCGGGCGGCTTATCTGGGAGATTGAGAAGCGGGGACTGGGCAACATCCGCATCATCGAACATGACGCCGTGGAGGTCCTTGAAAAGATGATTCCTGACCGGTCGGTACAGGGCTTTCATGTGTTCTTCCCTGACCCCTGGCCGAAAAAGCGGCACCACAAGCGACGGCTCATGACCCGGCCTTTTACGGACCTCCTGGCCCGCAAGCTCCGTCCCGCGGGCTATGTCTATATGGTTACCGATTGGGCGGATTACCGGGACTGGGCTATCAGAGAACTCTCCGCCACCAGGGACTTGACTAACGCCGGATTTGTCCTGCCCCAACCCTGGCGGCCTCAGACTGAGTTTGAACGGAAGGGGCTTGATAAACACCATGAGATATATGAATTATATTTTGAGGTTCAATCATGAAAAAAACAGCAGCCAAGGCCCCGGAAACCCGTACCGAGACCTTGGAACGGCTCATCCCCACATACCAGGCATCCTATTATAACGGGGAGGCGGAAATCTCTGATGGGGAATTCGACCTGCTCTGGGATGAATTACAGCGCCTCAAGCCCGATAGCCCGGTACTTGCCAGGGTCGGTGCGGATAACACCGACGGCTTCCCCAAGGC
>JAITNP010000193.1 GCA_031290455.1 Treponema sp.
TTGAATGATCTTTTTCGAAAACGCAAAGTAGATGACCAGAGCGGGGAACATGGCTATGACCATGGTGGTCATCATTCGGGGATAATTGGACTGGTATATTCCCTTGAACAAGGTCAGCCCAAGGGGCAGGGAGAAGAGTTTCTGATCGCTGAGGAGTACCAGGGAAAAACTGAACTCGTTCCAGCAGTTGAAAAAAGATATTATCCCTGCCGTAACCAGTATTGGCGTGACTAGGGGGAAGATGATGGTAAAGAGGGTCCGGGAAAAACCGGAACCGTCGATGAGCGCCGCCTCCTCAAGCTCCCGGGGTACCGTGGCGATATAACTTTCCATAAGAAAAATCGACACCGGCAGATTGAACGCGATGTTTGGCAGCGCCACGGTGTACCAACTGTTGGTAAGTCCGGTTCGGCTGAAGAGGATATAAAGCGGGATGAGAAGGGCGTGTATGGGCACCAACATTCCCAGCATATACAGCGTGTACAGCACTTTCCGTCCGGGAAAGCGAAATCGGGAAAGGAAGTAACCGTTAATGAAACTAAAGATAACAACAAAGACGAGGGAAAGGGCGGTATTCCGGACGGTGTTGAAAATATAGATACCTATCTTGCCGCCGGTAAATACTTGAATATAGTTATTAATTTCAATCGCCCTGGGCAGGCCGATGATATTGGTCTCAAATTCCCGGGAAGTTTTTAACGAAGAATAGAACATCCAGAAAATCGGATAGAGGCAGGTGACGGAGTAAAAGATCATCACCCCATTGGTGATGATCCGGCTTACCATCCTAGCGAGCGGGTATTTCGCTTTTACCGGCACTGGTACGGCTTCTCGTGTCATTATACATCCCCTTTCCGGCTAAGCCAGGTTAAGAAACTGCGGGAGGCGACTACTAGGGTCAAACTGAGGATCAGGATACCCAAGCTCAAGGTAGAACCATAACCCATATTCACTTGCATAAAGGATACGTTATAGGCGTACATAGCCATTACACTAGAGGCGTAACCGGGACCGCCCCTGGTCATGGCGTAAATGTGATCAAAGGCCCGCATATTACCGGAGATGCAGAGCATCACACTGGTAATGAGGGTTCCCTTGATCATGGGTAAGGTTATATAGATAGCTTTCTTGAATCCTCCGGCGCCGTCGATTTCCGCCATTTCAAAAATTTCGTTGGAAATAGAAGTCATGGCCGCGAGAATTATTACAAGATAGAGCCCGATATATTGCCAGATGAGGGGAATGCTGACTACCGCCATGATACTGCCCGGTTCGGAAAGCCAGACCTTAACCATATCTTCCCGACCAATCGCTTTCAACAATAAATTTAAAATACCGTAATTATAATCATATATCATGGTCCACACAAACCCTACCACCACCGCCGATATGGTTACCGGAAAATAGGCCACCGCCCGGTGAAAATTTTTCGCCCTGAGATCCCTAGTGTTGAGGATGCCGGCAAAGAGGAAGGCAAGACCGATCTGTCCGATAATACAGAACACAGTAAGAAAAATATTATTTCTAAAGGAATGCCAAAAAACAGAATCCCTAATCATATCAATATAGTTCTGTAGTCCTATGGGGGTTTTCTTCTGCCCCCCTGGCCACTTAAAAGTGCTGTAATATGCGGCGGCGAAAATTGGGACGATAACTACATACACAAAAAGGATTAAACTTGGCAGGAGATATACCGCCATAACTAACTTTGAAGGGGCAAGCCGATTCTTACCTTTGTTCACAGAGGGTACCTCCCGTTATCTATTCCTAAAAAAGAACGCGTACCCCCAAGCAGAGAAATACGCGTTCCTATTATTAAAGCTTATTCTGTTCCGCCTGAATAGCCGCCGCTACTTCTTCGGGACTTGCGGTTCCCCCAAGAAGTTCTTGGAGCTTGGAGTTCATCACATCAATGACCGCACCGTCCATCTGAATATCGTAGATGGGAACAAACTTGAGCGAACCCATATAATCAAGGTAATCCTGCGAAAGCTTCGACAGAGATCCCTTGTCTTTAATGGGAACTTCGCAAGGTCCCGGAAGGCCCGTATCATCCATGAGGAACTGGCTGTACTCCACGCCGGTGGTCTGTTTGATAAAATCCATCGCCGCTTGGAGCCGTGTACCGGTAAGTTTCGCGCTGGCGCTCTGAGCCCAGCCGCCTCCGCCTGAAGTGGCGTTGGTATCTCCCTTCATTCCGGGAACCGCGGGCAGAACCGCCAGCCGTGTATTAGCAAGCACATCGGGATCGGAATTTTGGAGCTGGAAAGAAATACTCCAGCCTCCTTCAACGGTGGACGCCGCTTTCCCGCTGCCATAGAGTACCGTGCTCTGCTCATTGTTGATGGCGTTGAAATCCTTGTTAAACATGGAGGCCATCTGCTGGCTGTACCGCAGCGTGGAAATAAATTCGTTGTCCGTGAATTTGGCCTTGCCGTCGTTCAGGATGATGGACAGGGTCCAGCCGGTACCGGTAAAACGATCCCCTAGGGTAGAGATGATGCAGGATTCATAGGGCCACTTGTCCTTGTTGCCCAGAGCGATGGTAGCAATACCCTTTGCCTTAAAGGCCTTATCCGCCTGCACCAGTTCATCCCAGGTTTTCGGGAAATGATCCATCCCAATTTCATTGAAGAGTTTTGCATTGTAATAAACCAGTGAGGTCGGCATAAATTGAATAGGAATACCATAGACCTTGCCACCCCGGGTAAAGGGAATAAAGATACCGCCCCGGTAAACACCCTCGTCTACATAAGAGGTAATATTCGCCATAAGGTTATTGTCGTAGAAATTCTGCACCCATGAACCCTTGGTGAAAAAGATGTCCGGCATCTCATCCGCCGCCGCCAGCGCCATGATCTTGGTATGGTAGTCGGTCTGCTGGAAGATAGTTTCATTAATGGTTACATTCGGATGTTCCTTAATGAATTTGTCCTTCATAGCATGGTAACCCTTACTTTCGCTTGAGTTTTCCATAGTCTCAATGGTATGGAAATGCATCACATTAAGGGTGATTTTCTCATCCCCTGTGGGACTACCCCTGGCAGCACTGCCGCCGGCAGCTAATGGGGGCAAGACATTCATGGCCAGGGCGGCCGCGATAACGAGTACAAATAGTCTGTGTTTCATTATATCCTCCTATGGTTAATGATTTTAGTATTATAAAATAGTTTTTTTATATAACAATAGGCATGAAAAACGCTAAATTAGTCATTTGGATTTCCAATAATGCTTATCTGGAAGGAGAATTAAAGGTTCCAGAGCGTATTGTTTCAAGGAATTCGGAAAAAATATCCTATTTTATTGACATTTATCCCTGTTTCCTGTCGAATACTATTTTGTAACTATGCAACCGATTATATGCGTTTATCCTGGCGGCTTGCAGCTATCAGGCTGAATAGTTATACTATTTTCATTAATAAGTGAAAAAGCCAAACGATCTTCGAACAAAACTTTTTTATTTCTCAATCGCCGTGGTGCTGATCCCCATGGTTATCCTGTATCTTATTATATTGGCTTTCTTTACCAACCGTTCCGTCCGGGAAAATCAGCGTTATGCCTATCACAATATCCAGAGCGTAAGCCAGAGCCTGGATTCTGCCTTTCTGGGCCTGAACGAAATGTCCCTCTACATAATCGCCAATGCTGCGGTTCGCAGCTACCTCGTGGGTCCACCGTCCCTTGATATGTATATCCGGGTGAATAATTCCATGCAGTTTTTGCCCTTCAGTTCCAAGTACTCCAATTCCGTGTCCGTGATAGCCGGAGACCGCCGCTCGCTCATGGCGGGGAGCTTTCTTGATACCAGCCTAAGCGCAGGGGAAAAAGAAAAGGCCGACGCTTTCCACGGGGCCAGCTTCTTAAGCGCCGATACAAACGGAATATCCCTGGTACGGCTGATGCGTGATTTCAACCAACTGTCCAAAAATCTCGGGTATATCAAGATACGGATAAACCAGACCGCCATACAGGAACTCCTGAGATCCCCGGACAACCTCCCGGAGACAAACTTTCTCCTCATCTCCCGGGATGGGCTCTTGCTGCGGCTCGGGGAGATAAAAGCGGAATTGTCGCAGCACGAATCGCTCAGCTTTGCAAACCTCATACAGAAGCAGGCGGACAGCTCCTTATTGCAAACCGATTCAGGAGACTACATCTATTCCTCCCGGCCCATCTTCAACCACAAGCTCGTTGTCGTATCTCTCCTCGACCGCTCCAGCCTCTACCGCTTGGACACCCTGCTCTTGGTGAGCATTGCGGCGGCTCTGCTCATGTCCGTCTTCTTCGTGGTCGTCCTTTCAATGTACTATACAAAACAGGTGTTTGATCCTTTAAGCAAGCTGGGGAAGATTATGCAAAATTTTGAGCAAAAGGACTTTGACACGAATTTCAGCATTAAGGGCAGCAATGAGATAAGCCTCCTCGTGGATCAGTTCAACCTGATGTGCCGCCGCCTCAAGCTGCTCAACGAACAGATATTCATGGCGGAAATAAAACTTAGGGACGCGGAGCTTGCGGTACTGCAATCGGAGATCAACCCCCACTTCTTTTACAATACCCTGGATATTATCTACTGGATGAGCGAAATGAGCCATACATGGAAGATCAGCGAGATGGTCCGCTCCCTTTCAAAGTTGTTTCGCATCACCCTGCAAAAAACAGAGGGGGGCCTTGTTCCCCTCTCGGTTGAACAGGAGTATATGCAATGTTACCTCGCGATCCAGAAGATGCGTTTTCAGGATGAGATACTATTTGAATTTTACGTCCAGGAAGGATTAGAAAATGTACCGGTATTGAAACTGTTGCTTCAGCCCATTGTGGAAAACGCCATCATCCATGGCATTGAACCCGTCGGCAAGGGCCGGGTGGTAATCAACATCTACCTTGAGGATACTGAATTGGTATATAAGGTTTTCAACAATGGAATTCCGGTAGATATCGCGGAAATCGAAAGTATCATGGCCGACGGGAATAACAAGAAACAGGGCCTCGCCATCCATAATGTGAACACCCGGATTAAAATGCGGTACGGCGATAAATACGGCCTCAGCTTTGAGAATCTTTCCGGCGGAGGAGTATTGGCCACGATACGCCAGCCGGTTATGCCGGTTATGCCGGTTATGAAGGAAGCGTTGATTTATTCGAACGCGAATAAATCAACGCTTCCCTAAAGAGGGGGAAGGCAATGATAAAACTGTTGATCGTGGATGACGAAGCGGTAATCCGCCGGGGACTTCGGGATTCGATCAATTGGGAAAAATACGGCATCGCCATCACCGGGGAAGCCATAAACGGCGCGGCGGCGCTGGAAAAAACGCAAGCCCTCTGTCCCGATATTATCATCAGCGATATCCGCATGGCCAACGGAGACGGCCTCGCGATGACGAGCCGGCTTCTGGAGCAGTTCCCTCACGTCAGGATCATCTTCCTCTCGGGCTACAGCGACCAGGAATATATGATGGAAGCAATTAAACTGGGTGTACGGGATTACCTCTTAAAGCCCGCAGGAACAGAACAGATCCTGAAGGCCGTTCTCAAACAGCGGGACGAGATTCTCCTGGAACAGCAGAATGAACAGCAAAACACCCGACTGGAAAACCTCATCAATGAAAACATTGATACCCTGAAAACCTGTTTTCTGGAGGAACTGCTGGACGGCAGGCTCTCCGCAAAACAGATCCGTGAGAAGGCCCGGACATTGCAGATCGATCTCCGAGGACCCCGATACAGTCTGTTCATCGCCGCACCATGCCCGGACCGCAAGTGGGAATCGTTGCAGCTCATAAGCTGTAATTGGGAACGCTATTCGCCGGCACAGGTATGCTGTAAAGACGGTTCCGTTACGGTGATCCTCAACACAGCAGAAGATTTGCCAAAGAAAGAAATCCTGCCGCTGGCGGCGCAGATTGCGGCGCAGATTGCGGCGCAAATTGCGGCGCAAATTGCGTCACCTGAAGGCCCGAAGAACAACAGAACGGAGAATGCTTTAGTTATTCCCTGCTGCTACGGCGCCGTCTGTGAACTGGAAGAACTGCACCGCCTTTACACTGCCTGCCTTGAGACGCGGGCCCGTTCCATCTGGTTTGGCGATCCCTGCCTTTGGGCCGAAAAGGATATCCGGTTTGAAACCCTGCCGGAACAGGAAATCCTTGTCTTTGAGCGAAATCTTGTGCAGAGCGTCCGGGCGGGGAACTTCACCGCCATGGCGGAGGAAATCGAAGGGCTCTTCGCCCTCTTTGAAAAGATCAAGCCTGCCACCGCCGTATTCAAGGAGATACTTCTCAACCTTGCCCGTTCAATTCAGGTATTTAGTGAGAACAATGATCTCTATACGCAGTTGGAGGAACTGTTCAGCCACAGTTTTACCCCGGACAAGGTAAAAGAAACCGTGCATGCCATGATCAACAATGATTATTCCCGGTACGGCCCGCAGATACGGAATGCCCTGAACTTTATGACAAAAAACTGCGCCGCCGCGCTTTCTCTAACGGATATTGCCGCCGCCCTCTACATTTCGCCCAGCTATCTGACCCGGCTTCTGAAAAACAAAACCGGCAAGGGGTTCAATGAATGGCTGCATATCATCCGTATTGGCAAGGCTAAGGAACTGCTTGAAAAATCGGATTTGCGGCATTATGAAATAGCGGAACAGGTCGGCTACAGTTCTTATAAAATCTTCTGCGAGTACTTTAACCGGATCGTAGGATGCAGCGCCCGTGATTATCGGAGAACCCTTCAACACAGCATAACTATTGATGGAAAATAAGAGTATGCTCTACGAAGAGGAAGATTAGCTATGCGGTATAAGCGAGTCCGAAACCATCACGGAAACGGTCAAAAAAACGGTTACCGGCTCGCGGTAAGCCCCTAAAGGCCCTGCAAGCGGCTTTGTTTCCGCTTCGGGAGCCGGTCTTTCCCCCCGGAGTGGAACAATCGGGGCTAAAAGGGGCGGTCTTTCTGCTCTGGATAGAAAGATGTCTAGTCAGAAGGGAAATATTTCTACTCTGGATAGAAAGATGTCTAGTCAGAGTGGAAATCTTTCTACTCTGGATAGAAAGATGTCTAGTCAGAAGGGCAATCTTTCTACTCTGGATAGAAAGATGTCTAGTTGGAAGGGAAATCTTTCTACTCTGGATAGAAAGATGTCTAGTCAGAAGGGAAATCTTTCTGCTCTGGATAGAAAGATGTCTAGTTGGAAGGGAAATCTTTCTACTCTGGACAGAAAGATGTCTAGTTGGAAGGGAAATCTTTCTGTTCTGGATAGAAAGATCGGAGCAAAAAGCTCGGAACTCCGGTAGAGGCTGTCCAGCTATCGGTTGTTTGTAAGCGAGGAAGCCACGCAGAGCCTGTGAAGGGGCGGACGTGGTTCACTCACTTTTATTAAAGGAAAATGGTAACTATTCAGTCGATGCAAAATTAGAGGAAAAAAACCACGGAAGACGCGG
>JAITNP010000226.1 GCA_031290455.1 Treponema sp.
TCAAACTTTGTGAAAGCAGCGCGTTAATTCCCACTCCGGTCCCGACGGCAATACCGATCATGAGCATCTGTACCGGAAAGGCTCAGGTTACGGCAGTGAGAGCATGTTCTCCAATCTGCGCGACAAAAATACTATCCACAATATGGAACGCATCATGGGGATAGCCGCAGTAACCTGTTTATAGACTGCGTCCCCATGATGTTTTCTGCATGATCTTGAGTATCCGCTTTTCTCCATTTTCTTCTGAAAAGAATCAGGTAAAATTAATATTATCGATGAACATATCGTTAAAATACCGGTCTTCGGGCAAACGGTATTCCTCTGAAAGTCCCACAATGGTTTTTAGTGTTTCACCCGCACCGGGATTGAGCACATACTGTACCACCCCCCCGAGGGCACTGTTTCCGATGATCCTGACTTTTGATTGTAACTCCTTCGGAATAATGCCGATGCCCGCCCCGCTTTCAAAATTGAGGTGATACCCGAATCCACCGGCAATATAGAACGTTTTTATCGCATCATAATTGAGGTCCCCATGGTGGAGCAGCGCGTCAATACCGGAACGAATGGCGCTTTTCGCAAGCTGCAATTCCCTGACATCCTTTTGAGAAAACGTTATATCCCGGCCATCCTGGGTTTTAGCAAGAAACAGCTTCGTTACCGGCATCCCGTCACAGGAACGTTCCTGGTTCAGTCTACCCGAGGGCAGGATCAGGTTGTTTTTTAATCCCTCGTATACGGTATCCACAACACCGGAGCCGCAAATGCCGATGGGCGGGCGGTTTTCGATAGTTTCCGTTTCAAAGCGCTCGTCCCGCCACGCAACCTTTGCGATGGCCCCCGGTACGCTTCCGGTTCCCCATTGTATATTACCACCCTCAAAGGCCGGACCCGCCGCGGTCGCGGTGCAGAGGATCTTCCCCGAAAAGGCCGCGGCCATTTCACCGTTGGTGCCGATGTCTATCAAAAGCGTGGGATCCCGGTTCAGGTACATTTCTGTAAAGAAAATACCGGAAACGATGTCCGCGCCGACGTAGGTGGAAATGCCAGGCAGGACAACGACCTCGCAGGCACCGTTTCCTTCAAACAGTTCGCTGAAATTGCAGGAGACAAAGTCCAGCGTAACCGGCGTGAAGGGCGCCTGCCCCAAGTTTTTGCAGCTCAACCCCAGCAGTAGATGGAGCATGGTCGTATTTCCCGCAATGACAATTTTGCATATATTCTCTACCGCCCGATGAGGGTCAAGCCCGTTGGACAACCCCTGGTTTTGGCAGAGCTTTGCTATGCCTTCGCTGATTTGTTGCCGCACAATCCGGCTCAAAACCGGGAGGCCGCCGGCGTTGGCGTGTTGTATACGGCTTATCACATCCGCGCCGAATTCCCGCTGTTTGTTCGCCATGGAAAGCCGGCCTAGGATTTGTTCTGTTTGCGTGTCAATCAAAGCAAGCACGATAGTGGTCGTACCGATGTCTATGCCAATGACGTACCGGCCAGCATAACTGGTGCGCGGATATGTTGCGCGTATCCTATTGAGATTCCCGGCTTCAAACGTATCAAGCCCTTGAAACTCATGCTCACCGGTTTCCGGTATCCATATCTTGATGTCTTCGACAGGATACGCGGCGCAGGCAAGCCGGAATCCGGCTTGAATATCGGTTTCTGAAAAATACGCCTTATCCGCGGCGGATGGCTCCAAAGAACCGGAAACAAGTTTTATTTTGCATGTTCCGCAGTTCCCGCGTCCGCCGCATATCGCAGGAACGGAGATACCCGCAGCCTGGAGCCGGGAAAGGAGATTCGTGCCTGGCTCAATGGCTATGTTTTTGATAGCTATGTTCTGGTCATCCGAGATGACCGTAATACCCGGGGTCATACTAAAAGGACACATCCCACATAGGTTAAGGTGCCCGGCCCGTAATAATAGGGCAGCTTATTATCCGTACAGACATCGCTGACCACCATACCAAAGGCTTCCATGGAATGGGTCATCTTCCCGGGGAACCGGCATGGCGCACCTGGATAGGTACATTTTTCGCATCTCCTGCACCCGCCGGCCCCAAGTACCAAGGCATCTGGATACAGGGCTTGTACTTTTTCCCCAAAGGAAGCGATATGTTCCCCATGCTCCTCGCCGATCGTGATCATCATTTCAAAATCCAGCGAATCCTCCAATGCGCCGGTCGTTTGCAGGATGAGGCCGGTCTTGTATGCCCGTATCCGCGCCTCACCTTCGGCAAGCGTCCCACAGGCGGGCGGACAGGACCAATTCGTGTTATAGGCCTTACATTTATTGACCGCGCAGGCCGCCCGCACTTCTTCCCGCACCTCTATGGTATCAACCTGCAATACCCCCACCTGAGAAAACCCGCAACGTAGAGCCAATGCTTTTATCTGTTCAATCATTTTCCTTATTTATGCTGCCAGTTTTTTCGCGAGGACCGCAGCGCTGGCCGCGTCTGTTGTAAAGCCGTCGGCGCCAATCTGATCCGCGAATTCCTGGGTGATGGGCGCGCCTCCGACCATGAGCTTGAACCCGCTTAAACCGCTTGCTTTGATGGCCGCCGCAGTGTCCTTCATCGAGGGCATGGTAGTGGTCAACAGCGCCGAGAGGGCAACAATTTTGGCGTCCGGGTTGGACTTCAAGGCGTTCACGAAGGTATCGGTTGACACATCAACCCCCAAATCAATGACTTCAAACCCGGCGCTTTCAATCATCAAGGCCACCAGGTTTTTGCCAATATCATGCAAGTCCCCGTGAACCGTCCCGATGATACATTTACCCCTGCTGGTACTCGCACCCGCGGCAAGCTTCGGTTTTAACACCTCGACGCCCTTTTTCATGGTCCGGGCCGCCACCAGCATTTCAGGGACGAATATCTCCCCTGCCTGAAACTTCTCCCCTACAACACTCATCGCGTTGATCATGCCTTCATTCAAAATGTTGACTGGATCAAGGCCCGCTATCAAGGCTTCCTGTACCAAGCCTCCAATCAATTTTGATTTCCCTGCTTCCACCGCTTGGGCAATCTCCTGAATCTTTGACATAGTGTGTCTCCTTATTTGTTTCAATCCACACGCTCGCATGGAGCGCGACTCAGCACCTTCACGGTGGGGGTTTAATACCCCGCCCCTTGGGGCGTAAACTGGGGGTGCGGGGGATTTGTTCCCCCACATACTATAGGATTTCATGGAGAAATCTTCAATACCCCGCCGCTCTGCGGCGGGGATTCTTTATTTAAACATCGCTTTACTCATCCGGTCAATCTCAACGCTGACCGCCTCGTATACGCCGGGAAAAATGCTCATAGGCCCCCGCCCATGAAGGAAATCTTCCCGCCGTACTGTTTAACCAATACGGGAACATCGTTTGATGTTGCCCTGAAATACATCAATGCCCATTTCTATCATCTGGGGTACAAGGTTTGCCGTATAGGAATCGCTGTGATGGACAATAATCTCCACGCCGTGACTTTTAATGAGTTCTTTCATCGCCTCAGGTTCTTCATAGAAATTCACAAGGCAATCATCAATACCCATGAGATAGTGAAGCTGTTCAAAAAGACCGGTGTACCCGACGGCGGCAAAGACTTCCTTCCGGTCTATCGCATCGGCCATTTTTTCACTGGACTCCCAGGCTGAATCAGGATAATCGAGCCTGGGCATCTTCACCACATCCTTCCACCGGGTACTATCTTTGATCACTTTATGCGCGGCATCATGGACCGGAAAGGGTCCGGGTTGTCCTGCGCCCCATTGTATCGTAACCCCCCAGGCATTAACCACATCCGGACCGCCCGGTGTGGGCATGGGGGACGCGCCAATAATGGGATCAACTCCCAAAAGCAAAGAAAGAAATTCATACTGATTAACGAAGCGGTCGGACTTGCCGCCACGGATCGTCTCCAGGAAATTCTGTCTTTTCGTGAGCACCATGGCCTCCTTACCTGCTTCAATTATTATCCGGAATTGCTGCCCTGTCCAGTAAATCCATCAAACAGCTGGAAGCGAGCCTCGAAGTTCCCCTGTTTTACCGTACCTCTGAACATGATGAATTTTGACGATGACCGTTGTCAGAAACCATGGCTCAAAACAGTTTTAAGCCGGCCATCCTTCTGAACGGAACAGTTTATCGCCTATACCAAAAAACGGCTGAGTAACCGCGGCAGTAGCAAAAACAGGCGTTTTACCGTCAAATTTAGCGCCATTTTATCCTCGATCTCCCCTTAAAAATACGGTATAAATGAGGGAAGGGCGTTCATTACGCATATAAACTTATTGGAGCAGAAGCATGAAAGAGGTGAAAGATTATATCTGGAGATTGTTCCACGATGTAGAAGAATCTCCGCAGGTTGTCGAACAGCGGGAGGAACTCACCGCTCATGTTATTGACCACATGTTCGATATCATGGCTACGGGGATTGATGAAGAGCAAGCCTTTGAAAAAGCGGTCGTATACCTGGATAATCTTGATGAATTGATAGCCACTATTATGAGACCACGGTCAACGACCTAAGCAATGTACTACTAAAGTTCTACGGAAGCCGCGCTTCCCTCCTCCTGACATCACTTCGGGATATTAGAGACGGGGCCGCTGATTATCGGCCCCGATCTCAATTGCTATTCCATATTGAAGTTTAGTCTGTTTTTTGTAGACCGCGGATAGGAGCGTGGGGTATAATACTAGTAAAGGGGAACCATCATGGGAATGAATGAAACGCCCGCCGCGGAACGGGTGCACATTGGATTTTTCGGCAGGCGAAACGCGGGGAAGTCGAGTCTCGTAAACGCCGTTACCGGCCAGGAATTGGCTATCGTCTCGGATATCAAAGGAACCACCACGGACCCGGTGTATAAGGCCATGGAACTGCTTCCCCTCGGCCCGGTGGTGATTATCGATACCCCCGGCATTGATGACGAGGGAACCCTGGGGGAACTCCGGGTACAGAAGGCGAAACAGGTGCTGAATAAGACCGATGTGGCGGTCCTGGTGGTAGACATGGTTACCGGAAAAACCGGGGCGGATGAGGAATTGATCGCCCTTTTTAAGGCCAAAAAGGTCAATTTCATCGTGGCCTATAACAAAAGTGATTTGCTTGATGCCTCCACCGGCACAGACCAGTCATCCACCGAACATGCAATCCAGGTCAGTGCAAAAACCCATGCCCATGTTGATGACTTAAAGGAACAAATCGCTACCCTTGCGGTGCGGGAAGAACCGAAGCTCAGGATTGTGGGAGACATTATCGGCCCGGAGGATTTTGTGGTCCTGGTCATTCCCATTGACAAGGCAGCCCCCAAGGGCCGGCTGATCTTACCCCAGCAGCAGACTATCCGGGATATCCTGGAAGCCGATGCTGCGGCCATTGTGGTAAAGGAGTTTGAGCTGCGGGATACCCTGGAACAATTGGGGAAAAAGCCCAAGCTGGTTATCACCGATAGCCAGGTCTTTGCCAAGGTTTCGGCGGACACCCCGCCGGATGTTCCCCTCACCTCCTTTTCCATCCTCTTTGCCCGGTACAAGGGGTCCCTTGCCCAGATGGTACAGGGGGTTACGGTCCTGGATGAGCTTAAAGATGGAGACCAGGTGTTGATTGCCGAAGGGTGCACCCACCACCGGCAATGCGATGACATTGGTACCGTCAAACTGCCCCGGTGGATTAAGGAGTATACCGGCAAACACTTGGTCTTTGCCTTCACCTCCGGGGGAGAATTTCCCGAAGACCTTTCGGCCTATACGTTGATCGTCCACTGCGGGGGCTGTATGCTGAACGAACGGGAAATGCGGTACCGTCAGAAATGCACCCAGGATCAGAATCTTCCCATGACCAATTACGGCATTGTTATTGCCCACATGCAAGGGATCCTGAAGCGCAGTATTGCCATGTTTCCCCATATACTGGCGGAACTTGAAGACTAGAGGACAGAAAAAAGTATGCGGATTGAAAAAGATGCCTTGGGCGCGGTGGAACTTCCCGATGATGCCCTCTATGGTGTGCAGAGTCTCAGGGCGCGGGATAACTTCACCCTGGGGTATAAAAAGACGAACCTGCGGCTTATCTACGCCATGGTCAAGGTGAAGAAAGCCGCGGCCCTCACCTATCAAAAACTCGAACAGGGAAGTAGCCGGGAGCATATCTATGGGGCCATTGCCGTTGCCTGCGACCGGGTCCTTGCCGGGGAGGTGGACGCCATGTTCATCCTTGACGCCCTCCAGGGCGGGGCTGGCACCTCCACCAACATGAACGTCAATGAGGTGATCGCCAACCTGGCCCTCGGTATTGTGGGCAAGTCCCCCGGGGAGTATGACACGATTCATCCCCTGGACGATGTGAACCGGGGCCAGTCCACCAATGATGTCTATCCCACGGCGCTGCGGATCGCCGCCATTGAACTGCTGCGGGAACTGAGTGAGGCCTGCGCCAAACTCCAGGAGGCATTGCAGAAAAAGGAAAACGAATGGGGGGATATCAAGAAACTAGGCAGGACCGAACTCATGGACGCAATCCCCATTACGCTGGGAGCAGAGTTTGGCGCCTATGCCCAGGCCATAGCCCGGGACCGCTGGCGGCTCTACAAGATTGAGGAGCGGCTGCGGCAGATAAACCTGGGGGGAGCAGCGGTGGGTATCTCGAACAAGACTGAACGGAAGTACCGCTTTGCCGCCATTGAAACCCTGCGGGAACTCACCGGCATCGGGCTTGCGGCAGCGGAATATCCCATGGACATCACCCAGAACAACGACGTGTTTGTGGAGGTTTCGGGACTCCTCAAGGCCCTGGCTGTCAATATGATGAAAATCGCCAACGATTTGCGGCTGATGAACTCAGGCCCCCATGGTGGACTGGGGGAAATACGACTGGCCCCCCTCCAGGCGGGCAGCACCATCATGCCCGGCAAGGTGAATCCGGTCATCCCCGAAATGGTAATCCAGACCGCGATAAAGGTCATGGCCAATGATTGCGCCATCACCACTGCCGCAGCCCACGGGGAGTTTGAACTCAACGCCCTTTCCCCCCTCATCGCCGATGCGCTTTTAGAAAGCCTTTCCCTCTTGGGCCGGGCCGTCCCGATCTTCCGTATCAAATGCGTGGAACCCCTGGTCCCGGACCGGGAACGGTGCAGGGCCCTGCTGGATGCCTCCTATGCCTTTGCCATGGCATATCTGCCCCAGCTTGGGTATGATGCCGTCAGCCGGATAATCACGGAAAATCAGGGAGACCCGGTACGAATTAGGGAGGCTTTGGATGAACGGACACGGTAGTGCTAAAGAATTGACCCATACCTCAATCGCATATTCCGAATTAAAGCTATGGCTCCTCCCGGCGTATCACTTTGATGGATGTGGGTTTCCTGTTTTTCGGCCTTGAGGTTTCACCCTTGTCTTCCCCCGCCTTGGGAGCATGACCGCTTTTTTTTACTATCACCCGTTTGCGCCGTTCCTTATGGTCCGGGGGGTTAGCAGCAGTGGCATGATCCCCCCGGTCCTTGCGGGGAGGGAGTGGGGCGTTTCGTTTCTTTTCCCGGACCGCCTTATCCAATACCCGCAGGGATTCATCGAAACCCGTTAGGAATTCCGCGAGATCATCCGCAAAGAGGATCACCGACTGGCGTTCAAAGCCCCCGGTTTCCCGGTTTTTGCTTTCCACAATGTTGAGGTAGAGGTCTCCCAGACGGTTTTCTTTAACATTGAAGAAGTAGGTCCTGTTCTGTAAGATTACCCTGGTTGAAAATAATTCTCCCCGTATACCCATGTTTTATCCTTACTGCACCGGCGCCGAGTCCGCCTCGATAACCATACGCCGCTGCCATTCGATGAGATCCCGTTCTATTCGTTTATCGGAACCCTCCGCATCGGCCATAACCCGGAATACCGGTTCTGTCCCGGAACCACGCATCCAAATCCATCCGAGGGGATTATCCCCCGTATCGGTAAAGATGATCTTAAGCCCTCCCCGTCCGGCATCGCCGAACCGGGTGATGTCCCGTTTTTCTTCCATCCCGATATAGGCCCGTGCTTCCCATCCGCTGATGTGATAGCGGGTTTTAAGCTCCGCTTTCCGGGCTTCCCATTCCCGGAGGAATACTTTTTGATAGCGATCTTTCAGCACGCCATGATCACTGGTAGTAACCTGCAGCAGCGCCGCTGGGGTATAGGAACCGGTGGTAACAAAGGCAGGAAGGGCGGTGATTATATCGGCGAGGGAAAAATCGGTCCGGTATTGTTTGGTCCTTCCCGAACGATCACACCAGTGCTCAAAAAAGCCTTTTTTTTCACCCGTGCTCCGGATCGCAAGCAGTTTTACGATGGCCATTACGGTATCAATGGGGTCTCGTACTGCCGAAGGGTGGGTAATGTTACCGCCTGCAGAACCCTCGCCGAGGATCCGTACCGTATACCCCTGTTCCCGGAGCTTCCGGGCTAGTCCCACCACGTTCGCCTCCCCCACCTCTGCCCGGAATACTGACACATCAAAGGCCTGGGCGATCCGGTCGATACGCAGGGAAGTGGGATCGTTTACCGCCAGGGCTACCTTATGCAGCGCATTTCCCTGGGTATCGTACCGGAGTTCCCCGGTCCAGACCAGGTGGGCAAGCTCCGACACACAGGCCAGGGCAAAGACTTCTTGGGCTTCAAGGATCCGGGCCTGGCGCTCACCCGCATCCCAGATAACCAGGTTCCCCCGATCTCCGTCGCAGTCCGGTACATACCCTAGCATAACCGCAGGGTCCTTTTGATGAATCGTCTCCAGGAATTGACGACAGGGTTCCAGAGAGTCCCCCTCAGGGACAATACGATGGGCAATCTCCCCGGGCCTATCGTTGAGACCATAGAATTTAACTCCCAAGGAGGAAAGGAATTCCCGGTCTATGGATAGGGTCCTCGCGGACCCGTTGAAATCCGCCACAACACCGATGGGATGGTCCTGTATGCCCTGGGCGATGATCCCCAAGAGGTTGTCCTGGGCAGCCGCTTCAGTTGCACCGGTTATCACCGTTCCGGTAAACCGGAGATACGCGCTATATACGTCCTGTTTGACCTGAGGGGCGCGGGCATACACCTGGGCAAGGGTCTCAGGGGCGGCATGGTTAATCAAGGCTACTGCCTTGGCGATGCGGTGCGGGAAGGCCATGAAAGACCGGAACGTATCAATCAGGATATTGGCTTCTGCCGGGGGCAATACCCCGCCATCAATACGGCCGAATTTGAGGCCATTATGGCCTATGGGATTATGGCTTGCGGAAATATACACAAAACCCTGGACGTTACCGTCCCCATTGGCTCCGGCAGCCCGGGTATATGCCATGATCTCCGGGGCCGCCGTGATGAAGGCAAACCTAAGGGCGCACCTCTCGGCTAACAAGGTACGGATCATCACATCCGCGATTGCCGTGCCCGTAGGCCGGGTATCCATGCCGATGATGATTTCCGGCTCCTTGGTTTTCCCGGGTTTGTTCACCTGATGGGTCTTGATATAATCCGCAAAGACCTTTGCCCCCACCGCAACAATGACCTGGTGAACCGCGGAAATTCCACCGCCTGAGCTTTCCTCATCGCCATTTTCCGCAAACACCCCCCGCCACCCCGAGGGGGAGAGGATCATGTGCCCCAGGGCCGAATCTAAAAACGCTTCATCTAAACCAGGGTCATCTTCCCTGAGCGGCAGGATCGCCATAGGATACACTCCTTTATATTAACGCTATACCCCATAGTATCATCTAAGTCAAGAACAGGGAAACAACCCCAGCAATTCCAAATTCAAAAAAATAAGATAGACTGGAGGGATGGGACGAGGAATCTTAAAGGGATTGCTCGGCGGTTTCAAGAAAGTGGCGGCAAAGCTGCCAGACAAGCGGATGGCCAGCAACGGCCTGAAATACCGGATACCGGACGCGCTCAAGAGCGGATTGGTGGTATTTTACGTTCAACATCCGTCATTGCTGAACGTTCAGCAGGAAATGAAACGGAAACAGAAGCGGAGTAACCTGGAATTACTGTTTGATGTACAGGACATACCGTGTACCGAACAAATCAAGAACATCGAGGATGGGATAGAACCTGCCGGATTGGCGCCGATATTCGAGCGGAGCCTGGAAACCGCCGATGAACAGGGTATTATCAGTACCGGGTAGTGGATAAGGGCGTCCTGATAGTGCTGGACGGGCTATGGTACTTTTCATCGGAAGCCATTCATGGTGACCACTGTCTGACGAGGACGAGGACGAAGAAAGACGGGACAACGGTAACGACGTATTATCACGATATGCCGGCGGCGACGATGGTAAAACCGGACAGTCATGTGGTAATGCCTCTGATGCCGGAATTTATCCTGCATGAAGACGGAGCGGAGAAACAGGATTGTGAGCGGAACGCGGCGAAACGGTGGCTAGCCAGGCATGAGGAGAAGCTGGCATGGCTTAAGCCGACGTTTTTAGGGGATGATTTATACGCGAATTACCCGCTATGCAAATAGGTTCTGGGCATGGGGATGATCTTTATCTTTACCTGCAAGGATGAAAGCCACCCTTGGATAACGGAACAGGTAGCGTATGGGGATAGCCTGAGACGCACCAACAGCGGGAATGGAACGGGCGGCATCACCTGGAATACCGGTATCAATGGGTGAACGGGGTTGCGATACGTGCCGAAGGGGATACGTTTGCCATCAATTACCTGGCGATGGAGATATGGAACGAGGAGAAACAAGAGCGGACGTTCAAGAACGCCTGGATCACGGACAAAAGGATTACGAAAGACAACGTCAAACAGCTTGGGGCACGGTGGAAGATAGAAAACGAGCATAATAACGTGCTGAAGCATCGGGGATATAACCTGGAGCATAATTTTGGACATGGGAAAAATCACGCGAGTGAAGTATTCTGCCTACTGAATCTGCTAAGTTTGCTGTTTCACGGGATACAGGATTTGGTAGACGAGGATTACCGGAAAGCCCGTGCATCATTTGGGCGGCGGGACGCGTTTTTCTGGGCGTTACGCTATGAGATGAGCCGTTACCGCCATGAAGACTGGCATGATTTCCTCATGACTATCGCCGGCGTGATGGTTGAATTTGGAATTGCTGATTAATACTTGTTAATACTTGTATAAAGAGCCTTTCCCAAAACCTCCAGGTCAAAGAATGAAATACTGAAGTGTCCGCAGGGCGGCAAGGCAAACAACAGCGCTGAATAATACGAAAGAAACTTTTGTATGGCCTTTTACATAAAGTTTCACGGGTAGAAGCCAGTCCTTCAAAATGCTGTTCGCACGTGCTACTTCCGTCCTCATCTTATACCGTTCCTTCTTTGCGGGGTCAAGCGGCGGACGTGCTTTGTCTCCGCGATTGTTAGGGTCAATTATTGGAACACGTTCACGACTCCTGATG
>JAITNP010000235.1 GCA_031290455.1 Treponema sp.
CATTATATTATAAGAGATTACATACATCTTTCAGTCAACCCATCAGCCATAGTACTACTCTCCACAGGATATCATACCGTATCCTCAGAATCAGCGGCCTCGGCCCTCCATAAAATATAAAGTTATCTATGATAACTCCGGTTATTCAACCTTATAATATTATATATCACATTTGTTTTTATTTGTCCAGAGGAAAACGCGAAAATTAAGAAAAAAAAATATGATCCGGTTTCGAGCAGAGGAAAGGCCGCCAAAAGGACCAATAGGACTTTACGGGACGATATTTTCCGTCCATACTGATACCATGACTAGTCAGACAGAGAGAGATGATGCCCTCATCACCGGTTTGGTGGTTCCCCGGTTCTTGCGGTATGTCCGTTATTGGACCACCAGCGACCGTCATATCGAGGAAACCCCTTCCTCGCCGGGGCAATGGGACCTGGCAAAAGCGCTGGTCCAGGAACTCCGGGGGCTTGGGATGCACGATGTAGTCTTAACCGGGCATTGTTATGTCATTGCCCGGTTTCCGGCAACACCGGGGTTGGAGTCCTGCCGGACCGTGGGCTTCCTTGCCCACCTCGATACTGCCGCAGAGGTTTCCGGCAAGGATGTTACCCCCTGTTTGGTTGAAGCCTATAATGGAAAAAGGATTGACCTTGTGGAGGGCCGGTCCCTGGACCCGGAACTTGATCCCGGTTTAGCCGCTCAGAACGGCAAGGCCATCATACACACCGATGGAACGACTCTTTTGGGGGCCGATGATAAGGCCGGCATTGCGGAAATTCTGGGGGCGGTGGAATATGTGGTAACTCACCCTGCCATCGCCCACGGCCCCGTGGAGCTGATCTTTTCTCCTGATGAGGAGACCGGCAAGGGACTTCCTGCATTTCCCCTGGATACGATTAAGGCCGTTGCCTGCTATACCCTGGATGGGGGTGCCCTGGGGGAAATTGAGGCTGAATGTTTCAACGCCTACGAAGCGGAGATTCTCTGCACGGGCACGGCGATACACCCGGGCTATGCACGGGGGATCATGGCCAATGCCGCGCTCATGGCCGCGACTTTTGCGGTGATGCTCCCCCGTTCCGAAAGCCCCGAGGCCACCGACGGGTATTACGGGTATTATTGCCCCATGGAAATCAAGGGAAACGGGGAAACGGCTTCCCTTTCGGTGATTATCCGGGACTTTGACCGTGCCGGGGTGGAGCGGCGGGTCGCGGCCTTGGAGCATTTTGCCAAAGCCGTGGAAGCCCAGTTTCCCGGCGGGCAGGTTCTTGTTGCGGCGAAGCCGCAGTATTATAATATGAAAGACAAGATCGATGCGCGGCCCGAGGTGATGGACATGCTGAAACGGGCTGCTGCAAATACGGGGGTAGCGTTCCGGTTAAAGCCAATCCGGGGCGGTACTGACGGTTCCCGGCTTACCGAGCTGGGAATCCCCACCCCCAATATCTTTACCGGGGGCCGTAACTGGCATAGCCGCAGCGAATGGGTATCAGTTCCTGAAATGGTAGCGGCCTGCAAGGTGGTTATTGAACTCATCCGGTTGTGGGGAGAAACAGGATAACACTATGGAAACATTGAATTCCGCGTTCCGGGATATTATTAAACAGGCGGTATCACTATCAAAACCAGCGACGGTGATAACCGAACACAATGTCTACCAGCCGGGGGCTGAGGAAGTGCTACCCCTGTTGGATAAGATGATTGACACCTTGATACTGCCTGGTTCAGGTATCAGCGGCATGGAACATTTGCAGGCATTACGGGACAAGGCGATCTCCGGGAATTCGTGCCTGCTGCTGCTGGAGCATTACAGTAACCTGGATTTGCCGGTCTTTTCGTACTTATTACGCAAGGCTCAGGGTGGGGACATAGCCCATGCGCTGGTAGCTATCGCCGGTATGAAGCTCAACGAGGCAAGCCCGGTGGTGGCGGCCTTTACCGGGGCCTATACCCGGATCGTTATTTATCCGAGCCGTTCCCTCCACGGACTGGATTCCGAAAAGGACAAGGCCGAAAAGATCCGGAGCATTGGGATTAACCGGGCCGCCATGAAGGCCCTGAATGACATCAAGAGCAAGGGAAACCTGGTCCTGGTATTTCCCTCGGGAACCCGGTACCGGCCTTGGGACCCTAGCACCAAAAAAGGGGTCCGGGAAATTGATTCCTATATCAAATCCTTTGATTACATGAGCCTGGTGGCGATAAACGGTGAACTGCTCCATGTTCGTCAGGGGGATATGATGGATGATTTTACCTGTCAGGATGTAGTGCGTTTCACCGCCGGACCGGTCTTGTCCTGCGCCGATTTCAGGAACGCGGTCCATGTCGAGGACAAGGCCGCCGTCGGCATCGAGGACAAGAAACAGGCCGTGGCGGACGCGATCATGGCCCGCCTTGAAGCGATGCACCTTGAAGCCGAAAAGGACCGGGAAAAGCTACTGGCGCCAGCGCCCACCTTCTCTACCGCTTGAATCGCAGGGTTTCAAGGGAGGAGTCTCCACGCATAACGGTAAACCATAACTCGCTGTTCGTCCTTTCCCGCAGGAGCTTATAGAAAGCGGCCAGATCCTTCACCGGTGTACCATTAATGTCGGTAATCCTATCCCCCCGCTGCAGGCCGATAATGGCGGCGGGGGTTTCAGCAATAACCTGGGCAACATAGAGGCCCTGAGCATTCTTATCGAGCTGTAGGGTACTACGGATTGCATCCGTAAGGGGAACAACATACACCCCGGGCCATAACTTCTTGTTTTCCGCCGCCACCGTATTGCTGCGCACTTCAATACGCACATCAAGGTTCTTGGACGCGCTGTCCCGGAGCACCACAAAGGCTGCGTTATCCCCGGGTTTAAGGTCCCCGACCATCCGGGTGAGGTGATTCATATCCCGTACTTCTTTGCCGTTTACCTGGGTGATAAAATCACCGGGCCGTATACCGCCCTTATCCGCCGGAGAATCCAGGAATACTTGCGAGGCCAAGGCTCCTCGTTTCCCTTCAATCCCCAAGGCCCGGGTGATATCCCGGTCGAGATCGATGAGGGAAACCCCCAGCCAGCCGTAACTAATCTCCCCGGAACTGATAAATTCCTCGACCGAACGCTTGGTGTTATTGATGGGAATGGCGAAACCAAGGCCCACGGAACCACCGCCGGAACTACTGGCTATCCAGGTATTGATGCCAATAACCTCTCCCCGGATATTCACCAGGGCGCCCCCGGAATTACCCTGGTTGATAGAGGTGTCGGTCTGGATAAAATCATTGATATTATTCCCCGGCCCTCCGGTACGGCCCACGGCGCTCACGATCCCCATAGTAACTGAAGACATGAACCCCAAAGGATTCCCCACCGCAATGGCCCAATCCCCAACCTTCACCGCATCGGAATCCCCGAGTACTGCCAAAGGATGTACATCGGTGGTTTTAAATGAAACCATGGCCAGGTCTTTGCGCTCGTCCTTTCCCACGAGTTCCGCAGGGTACTCCGTGCCGTTATTGACGGCCACGGATATTTCGTTGGCGTCTCCCACCACATGGTTATTGGTCAACACATAATAGGTATCATTGTCCCGCCGGACGATGATTCCCGAGCCAAGCCCCTGGGATCGGTATTCCCGTTCCTGCCCCTGTCCATTGCCGTTAGGCGCGCCATCCCGGGGTCCAAAGAAAAATTCCCAGGGTATCCCGTTAAAATTGGGAACCTGCTGTCGTCTGATGGAAACGGTTTTAAGCTCCACCACCGAAGGCAGGACTTTATCCGCTATTGACCGGAAGGCGGTCTGAAGCCCTTCCGCCATTGCCAAGGCATCCCGGGGAATCGTTACCGGATTCTCTTCGGCCTGAGCCTTTTTAGCTTGGGGGGTTGAACAGGAAAAAGAAAGAAATGCCAGAGAAAACCCAAAGATCACCCCGATGAGCACCAGATTAAATACAAACAAGTTTTTCGATGATAATTTTTGAATAAGGTTCATATCACTGACTCCTTAGTATAATAATAATATAATAAAATTTTCTGTGAATAGTTACAGGTTTGTTCATGGGTCAACTTTTTCAGTTAAAATCTCGGTATGGTCACTAAAAATCGCAATGGTATGCTCCCAATGGGCGGATAGGTTATCGTCGGCGGTTACCACGGTCCAGCCGTCTTCCAGAATCTCTACATCCCCGGTTCCGAGGTTGATCATCGGCTCCACGGCAATCACAAGGCCCCGGGTCATCTTGGGATTGGGTCCATGGGGATGATTGGGAACCTGGGGGTCTTCATGGAGGTCAAAGCCGACGCCGTGGCCGCAAAACTGCCGCACGACCCCGTACCCCCGAGGCGCCGCATGGCCATGTACCGCCCGGGCAATCTGCAGCAGCCGGTCCCCGGCCTTGGCCGCCCCAATTCCCCGGTAAAGGCACTCCTTAGTAACCACGTTGAGGGCATGAACCGCCTCACTGACCCTGCCCGCCTCAATGGTTATCGCCTGATCGCTGATAAACCCCCCCAGGTCAATGCCGCAATCCAGGGATACCAGGTCCCCGTCGGCAATTTTCCGCCGGGAAGGAATGCCATGGATGACCTCATTATTTATCGAAATACAGAGCGCCGCCGGATAGGGATTTGATTTAGGCCCATACCCCAGAAATGCGGGCCGGCCTCCGGCCTTTTTTATCCAGTTCTGAGTCCACTTATCAAGTTCCAGGGTTTCAGTCCCCGGTTTGACCAGGGGGATGAGTTCCCGATACATGGCGCTCAACATACGGCAAGATACCCGGATACCCTCGACCTGTTTTTCATTTTTTAAGCGGATCATACCCCTTTCCTATACAGGAAACCGCAGAACACGTCAAGGGGTTTTTTGATCGTTAAGCACAGAAAAAACCGTAGGAAGTACTGGTGGATCCTTGGGTTTTAATTCATTTTCTTCAATGAGGTTCCTGGGTCACGAATCACCCCTGATTTATAAATTAAATTTAACTCGTCTTTTGAGGGATTTTTCTGCCCCCTGAGGCCGCTGATTATCTAGCCACGATCGCAATCACCTATTTCAGATGCAAAGAACACTACTTGACCTCCAAATAGGCTCTATGGTATACTTTCTTTGTCGCAACCGGAAGGATGCGGCCTCCCCACGGAGCGTGGGGAAGTAATGGCTGTGGACACGGCGGCGCTGGCTTTTGTTGTGAGCGACCCAAGCCGCAAGCCTCCGCCTTTAGGCGTGGGACATGATTAACGCACGATTTGAAAACTCCTGAGGCTTTTCTCAAAATGATTGCTATATAATTGCGTAGGGAGACTGAAGCCGTTGTTCTATGAGGAGGTCGCATAAATTATGGAAAACAAGCGGGATCTTATTATACTGGTGGATGATAACGCGGCAAATCTCCGGACAGGGAAGAATGTATTGGCGGATAGGTACAATGTGTTCACCGCTCCGTCCGCGGAAAAGATGTTCGGACTTTTGGAACGTAATAAACCGGTATTGATATTGCTCGATGTGGATATGCCAGAAACGAGCGGGTATGATGCCATCAAAATCCTTAAAGCAAACCCTGAAACCAAGGATATACCGGTTATTTTTCTGACCGGTAAGAGCGATTCGGATAACGAACTGGAAGGCTTAAGTCTGGGGGCAATTGATTACATAACCAAGCCGTTTTTGCCCCCCTTATTGCTCAAACGTATTGAAGTGCACCTTTTAGTAGAAGCCCAGAAACGCACCCTCGAAGTCCAGCAGGAAAAACTCAAAAATTTTAATGATAATCTCCAGAAAATGGTTGAGGAAAAAACCAAAACGGTAACGGAACTCCAAAATGCCATTCTTAAAACCATGTCTGACCTGGTGGAATTCCGGGACGACATTACTGGCGGCCATATTGAACGTACTCAGCGAGGGGTTGGTATTTTGCTCACCGCCTTACAGAACTCAGGCCTTTACCAGGAACAGACTGCGGATTGGGACATTAAGTTATTACTGCAATCATCCCAGTTGCATGATATCGGGAAAATAGCCATCAGTGACCGAATTTTACAAAAACCAGCGCAGCTTTCTAATGAAGAATTTGAAGAAATGAAAAAGCATACCACCTTCGGGGTTAAGGTTATCGAGAAGATTGAGGCCAGTACTTCCGCCAGCGATTTTTTAAAATACGCTAAGATTTTCGCGGGAACCCATCATGAGAAATGGAACGGCTCAGGATATCCCTTTGGACTGGCGGGGACCGATATCCCGCTCCTGGGCCGGATTATGGCCATCGCCGATGTATACGATGCCCTTATCTCAGAACGATCCTATAAAAAAGCCTTTACCCACGCGGAGGCGATAAAAATCATTGGTGCTGGGAGCGGAAGCCATTTTGATCCGTCCTTGAGTACGGTATTTTTTCAGATGGCGGATCAGTTTCGAACCTGAGTCATACCTCCATTGCATCCCTCATGCTCATATTGTATTATTATCCTATGGACCTGTCTATCATAGGGTATGATCCAATAGGCGCTTGGTTTAAAACTGCAGACACCGTGGATGCATTGTTACGGTACCGTAATTCAGGGGGGCTTACCTGGATAAATATAACGGATCTCAAGGATGTGGTGGTCATGAGCCAGCTCGCCGAGGTCTTCGGCATTCATCCCTTGACGGTTGAGGATATCCTTGACCCCAAACAGCGGCCTAAGGTTGAAGAATTCGACCGGTATCTTTTTATCACCTTTAAATCCGTAAGCCAGCGCCCGGAAGGGGACCCGGAGTTTGATCAGATAAGTCTTATCCTCACCCACGATACGGTCATCACCTTTCAGCACATTCCCGGGGATTCCTTTGACGGTATCCGGCGGCGGATATTAGAGAACATCGGCCGGATACGGAAGATGGGGGCCGATTATCTGGCCTACGTGCTCATGGATGCGGTGGTGGATGGGTATTTTCTGGTGCTGGACAGCCTCGGCGCCGGGCTTGATGATTTTGAAGAGCGGGCCTTGGATGAACATGATTCGGCCCTCATCCCTGATGTGCAGCAGGTCAAGCAAAACCTGCTCAGGCTCCGGCGGATCATTTGGCCCCTCCGGGAAAGTCTTACCCTCCTCCTCAGACTGGATTCGGATCTTATCAATCCTGAATTGGAGCCCTTTCTCAAGGACCTCCATGACAATGTGATTCAGGCTGCGGAAACCCTGGAAACCTACCGGGAACTCCTGGCCGGGGTGATGGAGGTGAGCCTGTCCTCCATGTCCAATAGCATGAATAAGGTCATGAAGGTGCTCACCATCATTTCGACCATCTTCATTCCTCTGACCTTCATTGCCGGGGTATACGGCATGAATTTTACCCACATGCCCGAACTGGATTCACCCTACGCGTATCCTATTACCTGGGGGATCATGGTGGTTATTGCGGCGGGTATGCTGTTTTACTTTAAACGGCGTCACTGGCTCTAAGAGATGCAGATTATATGCTTGCGTGATATTCTTTAAGGGGATATGCTTATACCTAGACCAATTTTAATGATTTTAAAGGAGTAGTCTATGGATTTTGTGAAAGAAATGCGGCAAAAAGCCAAATCTCTCCAGAAAAAGCTTGTGCTCCCCGAGGGAACCGAGCCGCGGACCGTCAAGGCCGCCCGGATTATTGCGGACGAGAAGCTTGCCGCATCGGTAACGCTCATCGGGACGGAAGCGGATGTGAAAGCGGTTGCCGCCAAAGAGGGGGTTCAACTGGATGGCGTTACCATCGTAAACCCCGCCACATCCCCGCTCCTCGAAAAGTATGCCCATGAATACTATGAGTTACGGAAAAAGAAGGGTATGACCGAGGAACAGGCAAAGATCGATATCCCCGATCCCCTGCGCTGGGGAGCCATGATGGTGCGCTTTGGTGATGCCGATGCCATGGTTGCCGGAGCGGACAACACCACCGCCGCGGTACTGCGTTCCGGGCTTGCCATTATCGGCGCGGTTCCCGGTTTAAAGACCGCCTCCTCCTGCTTTGTGGTACAGACCACCGATCCTGCCTGGGGTGTTGACGGCGCCCTGATCTTCTCGGATTGCGCGGTGGTTCCGAACCCCACGGATGAACAACTCGCGGATATTGCCGAAAGCGCGGCCCAGTCCTGCCGGGAATTCCTCAACGCCGAACCGGTGGTGGCCCTCCTGTCCTTCTCCAGCAAAGGTTCCGGCGGGGATCTGGCAGATGCCCTGAAGGTCAAGAGCGCCTACGAGCGGCTCAAGGCCAAGAATCCTAACTTCGCATTTGACGGGGAACTGCAGGCTGATGCGGCCCTGGTGCCTTCGGTAACCGATAAAAAGGCGCCGGGCAGCCCCATCCGGGGTAAGGTCAACACCCTGGTCTTCCCGGACCTGGGAGCGGGGAACATTGGGTACAAGCTGGTCCAGCGTCTGGGGAAGGCCGAAGCCTTCGGTCCCTTCCTCCAGGGTTTTGCCAAACCCATCAGCGACCTCTCCCGTGGGGCCTCGGTGGAAGATATCGTGGTTACCTGCGCGGTTACCCTGTCGAGGGCAAAGTAGGATCATCGGTCCCTGAGCGCCGTTTTGCGGGCCATAGCGTAACCACGCAGCGATGGCCCGTATTCCTTACCCGCATAAGCGGCTTGATTCAGCGGCTGAAAGGGGAACCTGATGTACGCGGGGGAGTTCCTCGGACTGCGTCGTATCCTAGGTATGAAAATAGTGAGTAAGGAACTGTAAGAAAATAACCTGAAA